>JBKGZD010000008.1:0-34316 GCA_046545795.1 Bacteroidales bacterium
CCAGCAATAATGGTCTCATTGCAAACATGTCCGCCGGAGATAGAAAGATGATACTAGATGCTGGATGGTAGATATTAGATGGTAGATATTAGATGGTAGATATTAGATGGTAGATGGTGGATGGTGGATGGTGGATGGCGGATAGACAAGGCATCTGTATATTCTATAAATAGGTAAATCATTCAAAATTTATTATAAAATCTATAATCTAACATAATCAATGAGCTATAAAGAATTAAATATCTGGCAATTAGCAAGAGAAAACGTGAATCAGATACACAAAATGACAATTGAAAATCTACCGAAATTTGAAATGTATGAAACAGGTGCTCAAATAAGGCGTTCCTCAAAATCTGTGAAGGCCAATATTGTAGAAGGCTATGGAAGAAAAAGTTACAAACAGGAATTCATCCGTTTCTTAACATTCGCACTTGCATCTAATCACGAAACTATAGATCATTTAGAAACATTGTTTGAGACAAAATCATTAACAGATAAATTACTATATACTGAGATTCATGACAGAACAGAACACCTTGGGAAAAAATTATCAAATTTCTTAAAAGCAGTAAATAAAGGACACAAAACATATCAATAACATCTAAAATCGAATATCGAACATCAAAGTTCTATAATCTAAAAACCAAAATATGAGCCTAAAAGATATTTTACGACCATTCACTGCGTGGAATAACCTGGCCAGGGATCCGGTTACAATAAAGGATCCTTTAAATGAACGGCCTGGAGCACCACGTTACAGAGGATTTCATAAAAACGATATAGAAAAGTGCATCGGATGTGGCGCATGTGAAACGATATGCGAAACTGGTGCTATTAAAATGGTTCCTGTGGAAGGAGTTGAAACAAAGGAAGGTGATAGTGGCCTCCGTCCCGAGGTAGATTACGGAAGATGCTGCTGGTGTGCGTTGTGCGTAGATATATGCTCCACCGGCTCTCTCACCATGTCTAATGAATATACCTGGGTAGATGAAGATCCGGAAGTATTTACCTTCGTACCCGGAGTTGATAAGAAGCCCTGGGATAACAATGAACTGGGATGGCAACGACCTGAACCCGACTACGAGCTCAATATCAAAGAAAGGGTGGAGATGCCATTGTTAGATGCTGAAGAAAGAGCTGACTCATTCGTTGAAATCGTCAAAGGATATTCCAAAGAACAAGCTATTAGTGAAGCCGACCGCTGCATTGACTGTGGCCTGTGCCAGGCAACATGTCCTGCTCACATGGATATACCGGATTACATACGAGCAGTAAGAGAAGATAACCTGGAGGAAGGTTTCCGGATCATGTATAAAACCAATCCATTACCGGAAGTATGCGGCAGGATTTGTACACACAAATGTGAAGAGGTTTGTGCTATGGGACACCGGGGCGACCCAATAGCCATTCGCTGGCTTAAAAGATACATAGCAGATAGTGTTGATAACAAAGATTATCAGAAAACCCTTCAACAGGAAAACCCTGAAAATAAGGACAAAAAAATTGCTATTGTAGGCGCTGGTCCCACAGGTCTGTCGGCAGCATATTACCTCGCCCTGATAGGGTACAGAGTAAAAATCTTTGAATCTAACCCTAATGCAGGAGGCATGATGAGGTACGGAATACCGGAATACAGACTTCCTTACGATGCAATGGATGCAGACATCAATTACATCCTTTCCCTGGGGGTTGAAATACAATACAATACACAAGTGGGTAAAGATATCAAACTGGATAAATTGAAAGAAGAATATGACAGTGTATTAGTTGCTACCGGATTACATGCCGGAAGGAGTACGAAAATTCCCGGAACGGACCATAAGCATGTTTACCAGGCTGTGGAGTTGTTGAGAGAATTCAGTAAAGGCAATGAAATACCGGTAGGAAGAAAAATTATTGTAATTGGTGGCGGAAATGTGGCAATGGATATCACAAGGACGCTTGTCAGACTGCAAAATCAAAAATACGGAGACGTCAATGTCATAACTACTTCCCTGGAAACAGAAGATATTATGCCGGCTGACCAGGAAGAGATTGACGAAGCAAAGGAAGAAAATGCTACCATTAAACCCGGCTGGGGACCTCAAAAGATAGAAATAGAAAACGACCAGATAAAAGGATTGCATGTTCAACGATGTATTTCAGTATTCGACGAGAACGGACGATTTAACCCAAAGTTTGATGAAGACACCACAGACTTTTTCGAAGGTGACATGGTTGTAGAAGCCATAGGACAAGGCATGGACATCAGCTACCTTTCCGCAGAAATAAGGGAAGGTCTGGATTTTACAGAACGCGGACGACTCAAAGTAAACGACTATTTCCAGTCTAAACAGGAATGGTTATTCTTTGGAGGAGACATCATACAGGGACCGGATGTTATCCACGGAGTTGCAAACGGACACAAAGCAGCTCGTGGTATCGATAAATATCTCAGGGGTGAGCTTCATTATAAATAATTTTTTATTGTGTATAAAGTACTCACCGCTGTAGTAAATTTTAGATAACAAAATAAAAACAAAACGATATGGCTGATTTATCAACAACATATATGGGTCTTAACCTCAAAAACCCGATTATTGCAGGCAGTTCGCAAATGACGAGCACTCCCGGGAAAATCAAAAAAATTGCAGATGCCGGAGCAGCAGCGGTAGTACTAAAATCTTTATTCGAGGAACAAATAAAGATGGAAGTTGACGCTCAGAGAGTCAACAATATGTACGGCTCTTTTAACGATGTAGAGAACTATGTATCATTCTATACCCGAAAGCATAACCTTGATGAGTATCTCAATCTTATCAAAGAAGCCAGGAAAAAAGTTGATATTCCGGTTATTGCCAGCATCAATTGTATCTCTCCTGATGAATGGGTGGAATTCGCACAAAGAATTGAAAAAGTAGGAGCCGACGGACTGGAACTTAATATGTTCATCATGCCCAATGATCCCACTTTTGAAAGTCAATCTATAGAGAAAATTTATTTTGATGTTGTCCGCAATATTGAAAATCATATCCAGATTCCTGTTGCATTAAAACTCAGCTCCTATTTTTCCGCGCTGGCTAATACTTTCATTGAATTATCCAAATCGGATATAGCCGCAATGGTGCTTTTCAACCGGTTTTACTCACCCGATGTAGATATCGACAAAGAAGAACTCAAGGTGTCCCATATTTTCAGTAATCCAGAAGATGTTAGCAATACGCTCCGATGGATTGGTATGCTTTCAGATAAAGCAGAATGCGACCTTGCCGCTTCAACAGGTGTACAAGATGGCTATGCAGTTGTTAAAAACCTTCTCGTGGGAGCAAAAGCCACCCAGGTAGTTTCCACCCTTTATAAAAACTCACCTCAATATATTAAAACCATGCTCGAAGACATTGAAAACTGGATGAAGAAGAAAGGATATGCAACACTGGATGATTTCAGAGGTAAACTAAGCCAGTCAAATATCAAGCAGCCAATGATGTTTGAAAGAGCACAGTTTATGAAATATCATTCGAATTATAAGGATTGATAAAATTTTCATATTCTGCCTGAGATGTCACATTCCTGTGATATCCTGACTGGCTTAAAATCTGTAAAAAAAATGAAATAATGCCTAAACCTTTTATTACAACTGTAAATAAGGTTTAGGCATTAAAATATATCAACCCCAATTAAACAAGCATTATTCTTAAATTACCCGGGCTAAAAATTAGTTGTTCATTGCATCAACCCATTTAAGAGCAGAAATAGAAACCGGTGTTTCATGAGATAAATTATCGCTAACCGGGCAACGGGCTTCTATTTGTTCCACCCACTTATTCAAAGTTTCTTCATCTGCATCGGCATCAGCATGGATTTTAACCTCGATGCCTTTGAAGCCGGCTCTTTCTTCGTCAGACTTACCCATGAATTTAGCCGGGTTCAGGTTTCCACTCATTTCCATGGTCATTCCACGAAGTGTAAAGCCCATTTCTTTAGCCACCAGGTGTCCGACAACTGTCAAACAACCGGATAAGGCACCCAGTACATATTCTACAGGGTTAGCTCCTTCATCGGTTCCCCCAAGATTTTGAGGTTCGTCAATTGTCATTGTAAAATTACGGGCTTTTACTTCTGTTTGCGTAGCATTCTTGCTTTCTGCTTTTATTCTAACTTTCATGTCTTTCATAATATACTCCTTTTTATTATTTGTTATTTTATTAACACTGTTATTTATATAACACATAATAATTAAAATTGTTGTGTTATTATGAAATTTTTTTGGGGAATTTTTTTGAACCACCGGTATCTCTGCCGGTGCGACCTTAGCCTTAAACGGGAAATCTCGTTCAGCTTATCTCAAAACTACAGGAGAACCGTAGGTTCAGCATTATAGCAAAAGTTGTAAAACAGAGGCCCATAATTTATATCCTGTATAATTCAGATGCAAACCGTCTTCTGTACATGATGCAATTAAAGAACCGCTTTGATCACGGAAAAATACATTGAGATGTAAATAATTAATCTGCAAGTTATAAGTTAATTGTTGAATTCTGACATTCAACCTGTCAATACAAACATTAGGGCGTTCCTTGTTTTGTCGTGTTGGGAAAAGTGATAAGAGGAAAATATTTTCATTTACAATATTGCTGTAAGCTTTAATGAGCTTCACAATTTCTTTTAAATTGCTAATAATCCCTTCATTTTCAACACCTCGTGCCAAATCATTAGTTCCCAGGCAAATAAAAACCCTTGACGGATTTGAATTAAACCAGTCACGGGATAATTGTTTTACTATTTCCGCGGTACTTGTCCCTGATATTCCCCGGTTAACAATACCCTTCCCTGGTAGTAATTCCTCTTCAGGAAAACCGGCTGTTATAGAATCACCAATAAACAATGTACTCATAATAAATGAACTTATCTGTTATTCACTAATTTTTCCCAAGGATTACTTCAACCTCCAAACCATCACCCTTAAACGTATCAGGATCTATCCATTTCTCAGATTGTTTTACTCCATTGACATGCAAAGATTTGACCCCATGGTTAATTTTTTCGGGGTTTCTTATCTCCACATTCAATGTTTTTCCTCGGAATTTTCGTGTAACTTTAACATTATCCCAATCAGCAGGGATATGGGGATCAATAGTAATTCCCTTCAAAGAAGTTCTCAACCCAAGAATCCAGTCAAGACCAATACGATACATCCATACGCTTGAACCAGTTAACCATGAATGTGATGCCTGGCCTTCAGTTTCATGTTCCTTACTTGTGACATATTCCGAATACACGTAAGGTTCAGTATCATATCTATCGGTGGTGACTGTTTCAGATGAGTTAAAAGGAATCATTTTGCGGTAAATCCGACAGCCATCTTCTACATTTCCGTTAATAAGAGAAGCCAATACAAACCATGCAGAAGCATGATTAAAAACGGCTCCATTTTCCTTTTTCCCAGGTACACATCTGCTAATCAACCCAATGTCATCTTCAACCTCCCGGTAAGCAGGCCAACAGATCTGCATACCCGTTTTATTCTCCAAATGCTTATAACAACTTGTTATAGCCTTATCTGCTCGTTGTTTAGATGCTACGCCCGAAATAACAGACCAACTTTGGGAATTCAGGAATAATTTCCCTTGTTTCTTTTTTGAAGATCCCACAACATCGCCATTATCTCTAAAAGCCCTGACATACCATTCTCCATCCCAGGCTATTTCATTAATTTGCTCAGAAATATCATTATACGCTCTTCGCCATCGCTCTGAAACCTGTTCATCGTCTTTATAGTCAAGTAGTTCATAAGTTTTCTGCAATACATAACATAAGAACATAGCACCCCATATTGTTTCTCCTTTTCCTTTGGGACCTATATGATCCAGGGTATCATTCCAATCACCCTTCCGAATTTTAGGCAGTTTTCTTTCTGTTGTATCACTAATGGCAAAATCCAATGCTTTCACCATGTGCTCATACACACTTCCTGATCCTTGATCATAGTAAGGAACATTTTCCTTCAGAATGCTCATATCCTTTGTCTCATTCAGGTACTCTACAATACCAAAAGGAATCCACAATGGGGTATCAGAATGATGAGTCCGCTCACCATGCCCGGTTAATTTAAAGAAATTATGCAAGGTAGAACCATCTTGATATTGATATTTCAATGCTTCCAGGATTCGATTCCGAACTCTTGAAGATTCTGGGATCAGCACACCAAGGATGTCCTGAAACTGATCCCGCATTCCTGTGCCAAAAAGGAGACCTCCATGATAATACCCGGCATTTCTTGCCATATCAAAAGTTACCGCAGTCTGGTATTGATTCCAGACATTAATCATAGCATTAAAACGATCATCAGGAGTTGAAACGTGAACATGGGATAAATATTCATCCCAATAGCTCTGCACTTCATTAATTTTTTTATTAATGAATTTATTTTTCTTATAGTTGTCAATTTGTAAAGTCTTATACCCATCACTCTCTTTATTTGCAATTCCCATAAATACTGAAAATTCAGAATTCTCATCCACTTCAGGTGACAATTCACTTTGCAAAGCTACAACAGGGTCGCCTGCTGTGATCTCGGTGTTATTCATATGACCAGTTTCAATCGCCACAGGATTGGCCTCTGATCTCCATTTTCCAATAAATTTATCGAGGCTGGTATCATATCCTTTAATTGGGAGATTTATGGTGAAATACACATTATAATTCCAGGAGAAATTAGGTTGCTCCACTGTAGCTGATTTTGTGTTGAGTACCCAATATCTCCGTGTAGCAATCAGGGTTTGATGTTTCTCATCAAAGTGAGTTTCTGTAAAATGTTTGTCATTAGGTTGATTAATAATATCATTCAATGCATTTCCCATCATAAGTTCCTGAAAAGCATAAATTTCGAGTTTACGTTTCCTGCCGGATTCATTGTATAATTTCACTTTCCAGATTTCACAGTTATTATCACGAGGGACAAAATATGTTAACTCTGCACGGATACCTTTATATTTGGTGACGATTGTAGTATAGCCTTGTCCAATCCTTCCTTCATAGATTTCGTATTTTTTCTGAATGGTAGGAGCCCAGCTCAATGACCAATAATCATTATCTTCGGCATCTTTCAGGAAAATATACCTGCCAGGCCGATCCCATGGAAGACAGTTATATCGCATCCTCGAAATCCTGTTGTCGCGTGGACTGGTCAGATATGAAAAGCCTCCTCCTCCATGAGATACCAACCCTTGATATTGCTCATTCCAAATATAATTAAACCAGGGACGAGGTGTTTTCGGATTTGTAATAATAAATTCTCGATTGTCTTCGCTTAAATATCCGTATTTATTGTTAAGCATAACTGCTATAATTTTTATCGGTTTAAAATTTAATTTTATAAGTTAAAATCTTTTTGGGACCGGCTTCAATTTTAAATGAGCCATCTTCCATTAATTCAGCCCTCTTTTCAAATTTTTCTTCCATGGTAACTTTCCATACATCAGAAGCCTTAGTATGAATTTTTACAGTTCCTTTCACTGTTTCCCCGGCAGGATTATACAAGCGCAATACAAAGCCATCAAACCCAGAATCTTCCGGCTTCTTTATTGCACTAACTACCAATGAATCAGGCTTTACTGCCATCAAAGTTTCTGCAGCATCAAGATGGCCGGTTAGCAGACCAGTCTGTACCATCCTTAAGTTATAATTAAAACTGAAAGCTTCTTTATAGACTTCCCCTTCATGCCAATCCCCTTTATGAGGATAAAGCGCCAGCCGATATGACGATCTGCCAAGCATTTGATTGCCTTTTTCATGTGAATAATCCTGGGGAGCAGCAGGATTAATTTTATACTCAAAAGTTCGAAACAAAGTGATAGCCAGTGTATTTCTCTCATCCGGCAACACTTCATATTCTTTCAATCCATCCACCAAAATTGCCATTCCCTTCTTTCCGTCAGTAATATCAACAAAATGGTGCATTGGAAAGTCATACATTGGCTGTTCAACCCAATCCGAAGTATCTGGCCTTTCCAGACTTCTGCGGACAACATCAAACTGACCTTCCCCATAGGAATGCGTAGCATTCAGGTCTGAAGGAAACATCATTCTCAACCGATGGCTCTCAGATTGGTTATCTACCTCCACGTTCATCTCCAGGTATGGCACTCCTTCTTTCAGGGAAATTTTCAAAATAATTCTGCTGGTAGCTGTTTTAGGTTGATCACTTTTTCTTTGCTCTAAATTTTGGGGAAGATCCATCGTATGTTTTATTGTTATCTCGTTATACAGTTCAGATGAAACTGTTTTGGAGACGTCAGCTTCATTCCCGAGCGTGGTATGCACCGGATCATACTTTTCATGGATCCATGCCTGACCAGCTTCCCCTTCGTCATAAAAATATGCTGTCTTCACATATTGAACTCCTCTTTTCTTATCCAGGATATCCAGGGTTCCATCTTTATTCACCTCTACTTTTAAAAATTCATTTTCCAGAATGAGATCCTCTTTCTTTTGACCTTCTGAACCAGCCGCAACTGGTTTTACATGGAAAGATTGCAAAGTATAGGACGGGATATTATCTGTTTTCAGCATAACATGATAACGAATCATTTCAAGATATTTTGGCCGGTTGATATTTTGCTCTACTACCGGTAAAAATTCTTTTCTGTCCAGTATACTTTTAGACAATTTATTTCCACTGTAGTCAATTACGTCAAAATCTCCCTCATCCATTTCTTTTGGAACATCAACCCAAACTTCTGTTACATCCGTCCTAAGATAGTTGGTTGGATTGATAACGGTAAGAAAAATTTCTTTATGCTTATCCTTATTATGAAGGGAAGGAAATTTACTTGTATTTAATTGTTTAACAAGGTAGGATGCGGCTCTTTCAAATAAACCTTTTGAAATTTCCACAGACTGCTTATAACGCTGCACCATATCTTCATGGATCCGGTCCAGGGAGCATCCTCCTATTGAATCATGGGCAGAATTTTCCACAATTAACTCCCATGCCATTTCCGGGTATTTATCTTTGATATCCCTTCCCATTATTCCAGAGAAGACATTAAGTGGCTCAGCATAATATTGAATCCAACGCTCAGCATTAAAATTCATTTGTTTAAGATACATCCTGGCAGATGTGGTATAGCCGTAAAGATTCCAACATCTGTAATTATTCTGTGCACTACGACGTTCACCTTCCACCAGTTTCAGGGAGTTATAATCTACTGATTTATAGAGGTCCTCCGCATATTCCTCCAGGGTTGAATGTTTCACATTAACCTGGGGCATTTTTTTCCTAATGTCTCTTATAATTCTGGCTGTTTGGGCATTGGGGCCAGAAGAATCATGTCCTTCCATCCATATCTTATGAGGAGTGGTAAAATCTTCGTATTGATCATCAATAAGCTTCTTTGTCTGTTCTTCAATGTTCTCAGGATAATATTCCTTATGAGGCGAAATGATGGTGTAATCTTCATCTACCTGCTCAGAATCAGCAATATGGAACAATGTATCCTCTTTCCAATCCTGCTTAATATCAGGAAACCACTCATTGTGAACCACGGGGCGATAAACATAAAAATAAAAGTTATATCGTGGCAAGGTAGAAAAACGAGAAGAAATCATTTCTGTTCCATCAGCGCCTTTCCATAGAAATTCAGCTTTTGGACTTTCTATGGCATTAACCCCCCGGTAAAACATTATCAGGTTGATATCGAAATCTTTATATATCTGGGGTAGTTGAGAAATTTGGCCCCATGAGAAAGGGGAGTAGCCAATTTTAGAAACCCCACCATACTGATTGCTCATTCTATGGCCAAACAATAAATTTCTTATCAGATTTTCACCACCAACCTGGAACTCTTCCGGGAGAATATACCATGGTCCGTGCAATAACCTTTTATCCTGCGTTAGTCGTATTATTCGCTCTCTATGATGGGGTTTAACCTCAAGATAATCTTTCAGCACTATAGATTGGCTGTCCAAATGGTAAGCTCTGTATTCTGGTTCATTTTCAAGAATATCCATCACAGATTCCATCATATCCACCAACATCTGCCTGTTCCTTTGAAAAGGCCACCTCCATTCTCTATCCCAATGAGTGTTTGAGATTACATGAAATACATCTTCAGTTTTCTTACTCATAGTCATTTTATTTCTTTTTTTCCTGGTTTATAAACATATTATATTCGAGAAGGGCCTGGGGAATACCACCTTGCAATACATGCACTGCAGCCTCAAAATTATGTGATGAAGTCTGGGCAAAAGGAACAGCAATGCAACACCCTATTCCCGCAGCTCGTATTGCAACTGTACCGCTTTGACTGTCTTCAAAACCAATAACCTGGTCAAAATTTTCTGGCATAATGCCTAATTTATGTAAAGCAATACTGTACAAATCCCTATGTGGCTTTAATCTTATTTCACTCGAATCAGTTGCTGTAACAAAAGCGTCATAAATATTGTGATAATCGCTGAATTGCTCAATCAGAAAGCGTTTCTTGTTACCGGAGAGCTCACTGTTGTGGTAGAACTCCCGGATAACGCGGAAAACTTGCTTTATTACAATATCGGCTTCATAGAAGATAGATGAAGTCACCAGTCCCAATTTTACAGGTTTTTCCTTAAACTGATCAGATAGTTTTATCAGCATATCCACCAAATGATAATCATTTTTAGCATCAAAATTCCCTGTTCTGTATTCTTGAATAACCTGCCGGGATAAAACTTCAATATCAGTGCTATTTAACCACCCTTTTAAAAGCGGTAAAAGAACTGAAATTCCAGGCATTGGAGAAATTAATTCCTTTTCGTCTGCATTTATACCAAAAAGATCTTGCTTTACCTTTGCACTACTTTCGTTGGCCAGTCTTCCAAGAATTTGATGGTAAACCATATAATAAATATCAATTCCAATACTGACTTTGTCGCTAAAAGACAATGATATACCAATATCAAAATATTTTTCCCAATTTTCCGGTTCAATCCCTTCTTTTTCAATTTTAGTTATGATGTTTCCCAATCCCATCTTTTTAAGATTTACGGAAACCTCCTCTTTTCTTGTATTATCCTTACCGTGCTGTATAGTCCATAATGCTGCCCGGAGAAATTCTTTTCTTATAAATTTCTCATCGAGCAAATTTTCATATTTCCTAACCAGGTATTCAACATGTTTTGTTGTGCTGTTTCCAATTATGTGTGAATAATCATTCTGTCTGTCAAGACCTTGCCATTCTTCGGGTAACATTTTGCCACTCATACGACGGACCATCTGTTCCAGAGAATAGATGCACAACTCTTCTGTAGTAGTTGTTGTACCATCCATATCCATAAGGGCACCCTTTAAAGCAGTAACTGATTTTCTGGGTTCAGCAAGAGGATAATAATCCTCCCGGGGATACACATAAGAAGGGTTACTTACCACCGCAAATTCTTTATTGTTCTTTTTCAGCCTTTCTATAACAAAATCAAGAGATGTGATCATATCAAAAAAATTTCTGTCGATTTATTTATTTAATTCTACTAGTCTGATTCCTTCATCTAAAAGCGCTTTAACTTCCTTTGCGGACGTTCCCTCTGCATAAATACGCACTACAGGTTCAGTTTCAGAAGTACGTAACAGCAACCAGCGTGGAGTATCTTTCAAACGGAATTTCAGGCTGTTAATCTTGTTTTGTGCCGAGTAATGCTCTGCAATACTGACGATCTCATAATTCAAAATCCTACTTGGGGGATTATGAAAAATCTTCGCAAGCAATATATCAAAGTCCTTTTCATAATATTGAATGTCGATACGATCGTAATAGATTTCACCTAATTCCTTGCGTTTTGCCTCTATAAAATCTGTCAATGTATTGAATCCTGATTTAGAAACCATTTCAATAAACAGCAAAGCAGAAAAAATGCCATCTCTTTCAGGGAGATGATCTTTAAAACCAAAGCCTCCCGATTCTTCTACACCAAAGACTGCATTATGCTCAATCATTTTTTCAGCCACATATTTAAAACCAACCTGTACTTCTTTAATTTTAAAATTATATGCAGCAGCAAGTTCATAGAATTTATCCGTAACAGAAAGAGTTTTTACAAAGTCTCCCTGTTGTTCTTTCTGTGCTTTGAGAAATTGTCCAAGAAAAAGAATAGTTTCCTGTATATTCATCCATTCTCCTTTATCCGTCATTACTCCTAGTCTGTCAGCATCGCCATCTGTAGCTACACCTAATGCACATCCTCCTTTTCTGAGTAGATCTGATAAAGGTTTAAGGTTTTTTTTAATTGGTTCTGCCAGTCTTCCACCAAAATCAGGCAAAGGCTCCTGGTAAATACCTTTAACAGTCACGTTATTATATTCTAATATATCTTTCAACAAAGACCCACCTGCTCCACCCATTGAGTCAACAGCAACACTCATCCCGGAGTCGGCAACAGCTCTAAAATCGATGATGTTTTGCAAATGAGCACGATAGTCATGAAGCATATCGACTATCTTCACCTTTTCATTGCTTTCAACAGGGGTGTTCTTATCAAGGAAATTTTCAACTTTTTTGGTTTCACCCGTCGCAAATGGAGACCCTTTTGATGACTTAAACTTTACCCCATTATATTCCGGTGGATTATGTGATGCAGTAATCATTACCCCGGCACTATATGTATTCGAGGTAGTATGAAAAGATAATACAGGAGTAGGTATAACTTCTGAAGATAATTCCACTTGAATATTATTACCAGAAAGGACCTTTGCAAACAATGTTGCATAAACTTTTGATTCTTTTCTGCCGTCATAACCAATAGCCACTGTATTGTATTCATGAGACATGGATTTTAAATAATCCGCAAAAGCTTGGGCGACCCGGCTAATATTTGCCGGATTGACCTCCTTATAAAGCAGTCCGCGCCATCCATCCGTCCCAAAATGAATATCCTTCCGGTTTTGAATTGTTTTTATCATATTTATCTTACATTCAATCATCTAAATTATCTGCAATTACGTTTCGGATCTGGTCATAAGAAACTTCCCTAATACCCTGATTATTTTTTACTGCCAGAGAAGCGACAGCACCAGCAGCTTCTCCTGTAGCAGAAGAAGTTGGCATCACACGCAATGCACTATGTCCTTCACGTGTCGAGCCAATACACCGTCCCGCCACCATAAGATTTATCGTTTCTTTAACCATTAAAGCACCTTTGGGTATTTCATAGTAACTTCCCTTCTCCAGTTCATCCATCCGGTTATCTTCTTTTTTTTGCCCGTGGATGTCAACACCATAGGAAGCTCTCCCAATAGGTTCATCAAATTTAGCGCCGTACAATATATCTTCACCATTAACCATATAGTCAGTCTGTGCTCTTCTCGTTTCCCTGACTCCCACTTGCACCGCAGTATCGATAAGATAAGAATTTTCAAATCCCGGTATTTCCTGTTGCAGTAAATCAGTTACCTGCGCCACCTGTTTATGTCCCACATCTTCAGCCCTGGTAAGAGCACCTGATGTTGAGGGGTCAATACCTATAATATTAGAAGTGTTAAAAGAAGCTTCCCCTGTTTCAGGCAGAGTGGTAAAAAAAATATATTGCAAAGCATCATCAACTCTTCCCTCCTGCTGGGCTTTCTTTAATGGTGTAAAAAACCCGGCAATAGAAATTATACTCGAAAAATCATATTTAAAATCCATCCACTCCATAAAGTCTTCTTTATGCTCTTTTGTATACTCTGCAACCTTCCTCACATCAATCCCCCCCATACGGAAAAATAAGGTCAAAGCCTGCAATTCACCGCTTTTCTCATCACCTTTCAAAGATGGAAAATTGCCCAGGGAAAGAAGCTGGCCATCACCTGTAGCATCAATAAAAACCTCTCCTTCGACTCGCTTTTCCCCTTCTAAAGTTGCAATTAACAATGCATTAATCTTGCCGTATTCAGCTTCAACATCAATCACATCGGAATTAAAAGCAATATCACCATTGTTTTGCCAAATCAGCTGATTTGCAACAGATCGAAAAGCCCATGCATAAAATCCGTTATCAATCATTCCTCCCATTTCCCGGATGCCATTTTCAATCTGTTTATAGACCCCTTTAACCAACTCTTGATCTCCTGCATAAGACTTCATAAAAGGTGAGACCATACCAGCTGCAGACATTCCTCCTAAGAAAGGATAATGCTCTATTAGCAATACACTGCTGCCTAAAGAAGCAGCTTTAATGGCAGCAGAAATACCAGCTATTCCTCCTCCTGCAACTACGACATCGTAATGTGATTTCATTTTTTTCTGGTTTTATATTTTATCAAAATGAATCTATAACCCATTTTATTAATGAGCTTCCAATGCTTCTTTAAACCACTGTGTTACCACGTGAGGTCTGGTTATGGCCGTACCCACAACAACTGACCATGCCCCTTGTTCTATTGCTTGCTTTGCTAAGCCGGGGGAATTATATCTTCCTTCAGCTATTACAGGCAAAGTATCTTTGAAATAATCAACTAAAGTTTTAAGCAAGCTAAAATCAGGGCCATTTCGCGTTTTCCGTTCAGTTTCAGGCGTATATCCATTCAATGTTGTCGATATACAATCAGCACCCTGGTCAGCACACGCCTTTGCTTCTTCCTTTGTAGCTATATCAGCCATTACAGGGATGTTATATTTTCCCTTAATCTGCCGGATAAAATCAGGACCAGTAAGTCCTTCTCGCTCCCTAAAAGTACCATCTACGGCTATGATATCACATCCGGTACTTATGATGGCTTCCACTTCATCAAATGAGCCTGTAATTCTAACATATCCTCCGGGAAAGGAAGATTTTTTCAGTCCAATGACCGGCAAACTGACAGATTCAATAATTTTTTTAGTCTTTTCTACTCCTTCACTTCTTATTGCTGAGGCACCGCCCATTTCGGCACATATTGCAAAACGGCTCACTCCATCCGCACTGTTGAATGGAGAATCACCTTCAGCCTGGCAGGACACAATCAGTTTTCTCTTTATTTGTTTCAACACCTCTATCATTCTATTATATAAGTTTATCTATTTTAGCACTATTTCATCATTATTTAAGCTATATCATTAAATGCAACATGGTCAAGAATCATTCCCCCGGTGGGGCGAGGATTGTTCCTTTGATGATTCTCCTGTATTAGATATCCCAGGAAACACCGGCATTATTCGCATACGAACCCCATAATTTTTCCATGCTTCAACAGCTAGTCCATCTAATACAGTATTAAAATACGTCTCAATGTTTTCTCTTTGTACTTGCTCCCAGGGCAAGCTGACAAAATGACCAATATCAGTAGACACTGACTGGTAAATACCGAGTGCAGCTTCCATATTGACTTTAACAGAAGTGAAAAAACAATTTATTTTTACAAAAGGATTATCCGGACCGGTTTGATATAGAAAATTAGAAAGAAAGGAATCATCAGAATAATCTTCAAATCTTCGGGTCGTTATTTCAAATTCACCTTCACGTCCAAACAATCTGATGGAGATAAGGTCATCCTTTTTGACTACATTCAAGGGCAAAACATGGAATAATATATCAAGGCTATTCTCACGGATTAAATTCCAACTCGCTCTTTTAACTGCTTCAGGGTGTATCAGTACTTTCTCTTTCGATTCATAAAGAAGTCCAAAACGCTGATTTTGAACATATTGAAACACCTGCGCCATTCCCTGAACCTCATCAAAGAAATCTCTATCCAGCAAGCAAGATAAAGACTCAGTAATACTACCCCCGGGAAAACCATACTTATTAAGCAATATTACATTCTGCCCCTGATTTTTTAATTCAACAGCCTTTTGAATTCCTCTTAAAGAAGCACCCCACAATACTGTATCATAAATTGTATTCATTTTAACATATTTTTTATTTATCAGAGCTACAATAAGCTGGCAAAAAGAACAATCTTCTATCGTTGTCTTTTAGCAAGGACAATAGCCGGGTTCTCATTTCCCAGGTCCTTTAGATCGTAATCCACAAGAGAGAGAATCTGGGCAATATTCAACAATCCGGATAAATCAACGATTTTACCTGAAACCACTACAAAAATATCTGGTATAAGTTCTCCTGCATCTCCATATGACCTCAGTTCTTCTGTCACGTCACTAATTACGCCTTTAGCCTGACCTACAGTAGTATTTTCAATCCGTACATCAGGAAATTTCCTTTTTATCGTTCCTTCATTATCCATTACTAAAACAGGCTGTAAAGTTTCTTTCATCAAGCCCAGAAAATGCGACTTGACATTTTCATATCCAACAACATTCAGGAGTTTTGTTTTTCCGTATATCTTTATTTTATCGGGTGAAGTTTTTAAATTTTTTGCGGCAATATCTTTCAGTCCCTCCTCTGTCACTTCGCTTCGACTTTCCCTGTAAGACAAGTCACTTGAACCGGTTGCAACAGCAACAACTTTACGGTTCGGGTTATCTACTTCTACATGTACCTCAACAGTACTGGGTTCGGCACCCATAGCAATTACAGACTCAGAGGCATCTTGTCTGATTTGCACAATATCATTTTCTGTAGGATTAAAAATGCTCCGTTCCACAGTATCACGTATCATACCCATTGCTGCCCCAATTGCAGAAATCACCTCGGCATCACGGGCAATATTATGAGGAAGCTTCAGTGTATCAGAAGCATGAGGTACCAAAGCACTTGCCCCACCCCCACCTCCTACAAGAGCAATAAAGTCTTTATCCAGCTTATATTCCCTGATAAGTTTTTTCACTACTGTCTCTATTTTATGAGAGCACGGGTCAAGTATCCCATCAGCAAATTCCTCCGGTTTTATTTTCAATTTTCCTGCGATCGTTTCTATGGCTTCTTTTACTGCCTGCATGTTGGCTTCTCCATGACCAAAATCCTCGACTAATCCCAGGTAGTAGGAAGCAGCACTGGGTGTAATGGTGTAATCCCTCCCATTTTTTGAAAGTTTCAGGTAATCTTCAGGGTCACCCTGTTTAGGCTGAATTTTCCCCAATTCAACATCCTCAAAATTCGTCTCGTCAGAATAAGCACAATATGCAAGATTTGCAATGTGTGCACTACGAGGTCCTACGTCCACAATTTTATTTTTATCAACTCTGGGAACAGAGCCACCGCCTACCCCAATAGTTCGCACATCAATGGTTTTAATACTCAACCTGTTTGAAGCAATCTGTGCAGTTTTTACCTGTGGCATCCCATTTTTTATAACCGATATATCCGTTGAAGTTCCTCCTACTTCGATAAATATTCCATCAGATATCTTAGCATACATCAAGGCAGCAGCTACTCCTGCAGCCGGACCGGATAACATTGTCAGAATCGGTCTTTTTCTCATCTCTTCAATATCCATAATCCCGCCATCAGAACGCATCACCATAAGGGGTGCTTTAATTCCGCTCCTCCTGATTGCCTCTTCCGTCATATTTGCTGTTTCCATCATCTTAGGCATCATGCATGCATTGATAATGGCAGTACGGGTTCTTACTTTTAGTCCGAAAAGCTGGGAAAGGTTACAAGCTGCTGTGGCCATATATCCTTTTCTATGGGCTACATTAACAACCAATTTCTCAATTTCATTATTTTCGGGTCCAAAAACCTGTGTTGCGACAAAAACCTCGGCGCCCTCACTAACCAACTCTTCAAGCGTCTTTTCCACCTGCTCTTCTGTAATGGGGGAGGCATCATTTAAATACCTGAAAAATACTGGAAGACGCTTATCCGGGGCGAGGTAAATATTATCCATAAAGGCCTGTTTTTGAGCTATTTTACCTTCCAGCCCATGACCAATTGCGACAATACCAACAGGAGATACATCCCCTTCAAGTAATGCATTCGTAGCCTGGGTAGTTGAATGAGCAATCAGTACAATTTCATCCGGTGATATGGCAGCTATATCCAACAGTTTATACATAGATTCAACAACCCCTTCAGCAACACCTTCCTGAGAATTATGGGTTGTTGGCACACAAGCCTTACCGATAATGTTAAAATCTTCCACATCAACAGCTACGGCATGCGTAAAAGTACCTCCTACATCTATTCCAACCTTAATTTTTCTCATAACATTTAATATCAGTTAAAAGTACATAATTGCTGCAGCTACAAGTCCAAGAAAGGCAAAAACCCATGAAAACGGTAATGTATTCATAAGGATTTTCTGTACCTCCACTTTCATCTCATTAGCTACCCAAACATTTTGCAAGTTTGTCGGATCAGAAATTGCTTGTATCTGGCCAACCGACCAAAGCATTCCCAAAATTGCTCCAGGCATCATTCCTGCAGCCAGTAGTACAGAAGCGATGCCAAAACCCATACCCCAAACATTTAACGGACCCCGATATAAGGCAAGAGGCGCCAAAATGGTAAATACCAAAACATATTGCCAGCCATTTTGCGGTATGATTCCCTGTACAAAAGGTACAAGAAGGTCTCTTACAGGCCAGATATTGGTCCCGTAATTTGCCATAAGTTCAGCTTCGCTCATTGTTTCTGGTCCTCTTACCGATACCAGTATCCAACCAATACCAAACATTAAAATAACAGCAGGTAAAACAACCGAAGAACCTTCCACGAGAGATTTAAGCAAGAGACTAACATGATCCCGTTTATAAGTAATTGCGAAACCAAATGTAATTCCTAAAACAAAAGCAGCAACAAAGTTTAAATCAAATACCAAAATAAGAAATAAAGGAATGATTGGAGTAAAAATAGCACTCCAGTGAATTGGGTTAGTATTTTTATTCCGGTGCGTAAACGCCCGGATTGCAGCATATGCATAAAGCAATATTAACCCTGCCAGTAATAGGTAATATAAACCTGTTTTGAGGCCATCCCAAATAACCAGCGTATATTCCATAAATGCTGTATCAGCCAGATGTTGTCTTAATAGATACAATCCAGCTCCAATAAGCAATACCAATGCAAAATTCTTCGCCATCCGTTTTTTGGATAAATCAAAACCATCACGATATAGTTGGACTCCCAGGTAAACCAATGTTCCCAGGAAAACAATCACCACCATTACTGATACAAAACGCTGAACTTCTTCTTTAGTAAGATCAAGAGAGTTCATGTAGAGACTCCAGTTACCAAAATTGAACATTCCCCCGATGTTAACTCCCATAAGCATTATTACGGCTGCAGTTAATGACCCTATGCCAACTGATGTCAGTATAGGCAATACAATTGAACCCACCATAATCATAGCTCCCAGTCCGCCTAATGATGTAAACAAGAGAATAATGAAAACCAGCATTAAAATAGAGATGGTAAGAGGCTTATCTCCCGCCAGTTCTGCACCTTTTTTAATAAATCCTTCAGCAATTCCCGTTCTCTGCATCAAAAGGCTAAGCACTCCACCCAACATGGCAATCACCATAGGTTCAGTAAGTTTTAAGGTACCCTCTCCGATTACATATTTAAATATATCTTCAATATGGATTCCTGAAATTATCGAAATGAATATTGCCAAAACAGGAAGAGCAAGCATAGCTGGCCATATCCTCTTTGACATTAAAGCAGTAATTACAATAAAAACAACAAGTAAAGCAATTCCCTGTATTGTCTGCAACATAGCTTAAATATTAGTTTTTGTATATTTTTTTTATCTTATCTTCATAATCTTTCAGTCCCTCATAAAAAAAGAATATCTCCCCTTCCAGTCCTTCATTCCTGTTCTTTTGGATCATATATTGAAAAAACTGTTCAGACGGCTGATATTCTCCACTGCGGATCAACAGGCCCGGATATAACAGATGTCTTTTCCCTGGTAAAAGATATTCAATAGTTTCCTCCAATGTTTTTTTATAAAATGCTGAATCCTTACGATAAATTTGAGGACTAATCATATCCACATATCCAAAATTCACCCACCTGGGCCAATCCTGGAGATATTCGGCTTTACTCCATGGATAAACACTTGGTGCCATAGAGACAATACAGGTTGAATCTGCTTCTTTTACTTCATTATAAAGTCGTTTCATAAAATCATTCAACTCTTCAGATCTCCATTGTACCCAATTAAAATCTTTATGGTAAGAGGGAGGCTCTTCTCCATGATGATCATCTTTGTATGCTTCTGCAACATCTTTATTGTACCCTCCCTCAGAAGGCATTGCAGGTAGTCTGTCATCTCCCTGTATCCCATCAACATCATAATTATTAACTACCTCAAGGATAAGAGATATCATAAAATCCTGAACCTCTGAGTCCAGAGCATTCATCCATTCAAAGCCATTTTTAGTACAAAGATTACCATCTGCATCCTTCGATGCCCACCCAGGTTTTTTTTCTAGTATTTCTCCGCCATTTGCATTATGAGAAGAAGCAAACCCGAACTCAAACCAGGCAAAAACTTTTATACCATATTTTTTGGCTTCAGTAATAACTTCTTCCAATGGATCTCTTCTTGCATTTCCTGAATCCAATGCAGGATCAATCTCTGTTCCTGTTAATTTTTTCATAACATTACTTCTGTAAGTTGTCATGCCCTTATTCCAGGTAACAACAAAAATTGTATTGATATCCAATTCATCACAATATTCAACAGCTTCTTTAATATTTTCATTTGAAAAAAGAGCATCACTGGCGACATTTGTAAGCCAAACGCCTCGCACTGGCTCATCGTAGCCCTGGATATACTTATTCGTTTTTTCATTATTCCCGCAGGAACCTGTAAAAAAAACCAGCACTAAAATAAAAGTAATGTATTTGTTCATTTTGACTATCGGGTTTTTACAACTTTTATAAAACTTAAAACATCTTTACAAAATGCAGTAAGCATTATATTTTGCATTCAAACTAATCTGCCATAAAATCCGGAAAAACAGCTTCCCCCGGATATATTGCCCTAAGAACAGATTTAATTGTGTCACGTCTCATTGGTTTATCATAAAAAAATGTTTCTCCCGGAATATCAACTTCCCTGTTATATTGAACCTGGGAAGCCAGAACTCCCGGATCTATCAGTCCTGATGAGCCATAAATAATCAATCCCGGATTTAGTCTTTGAAGATTACCACTTCCATGGGAAGTAAAATGATTCAATACCCCATCAACAGCAGTTTTATAAGCAGAGAGGGTTGTTCTGTAACATTGAACAGAAAGCAGGTCAACGGTGCCTTCATCCAACCATTTTGGCCATTCCTGCATTAAATTATCAAAAGCCCATGGATATGGGTTGGGTGCACAGGCAACAACACAATTTGGATCCTCAGCCTTAATTGTCTCATAGAGCTCTTTCCAGTAATCATTCAATATATCAGCACGCCAACGTACCCAATCTGAATTATTATAATCGTCCGGAGGTTGCGTTCCAAATTCCTGTTCATACATATCAACAGTTACATCATCATAGCCTGAATTTCTTGGCATTGCAGGCATCCTGTCATCACCCTGTATACCATCGATATCGTAGTTTATAACCGCTTCCATTATCATATCTTCCATGAACTGCTGTACTTCAGGATTATACGCATTGAAATAGTAATCCTTATCGTTATAGTTTGCCTGATTTCCTTCGTTATTAATTCCTACCCACTCAGGATGAACCTCAAGCACAGGATTGTTATCCGGTGTAGGTGGAGTCCCGGAGAGAGCCATAAAACCATACTCATACCATAATATAACCTTGATGTCATTTGCATGAGCCTCCTCAATCAAATCCTTTAATGGATCCCCTGAACCACCTGTATAATCGTGAAACATTGACTCCTCGAATGAGGTATATGAAGAATTATCAAGTAAAGTCTGACTTGGATATAAAGTTTTATTATTGGCCCATGCACATACATATAAGGTGTTAAAATTGTGCTCTTTAGCAAAAGCCACTCCTTCCCGGATATCCTCATAACTCTTTAAAAAGGGAGAATGCGCCGGAGTTGGTATCCAAAATGCTCTTACTGCAGTGGGCTGATCTTTCTCCTCAACTCTCAATTCATATATTTGTTCTTCTCCATTCTCAGAGGTAACAACGATTTCGATGGGAGTACTAAGATCTATTTCACTCCCTGAAGCAGGTTCAACATTGGCGTAATCACTTATTTTAAAATTCACTTTAACAGAAGAAAGATCCGTACCATAAGGCACGGCAATGTTAATTTGGTTATCATTGACATTCTTGTCAATATATAATGAAGGGAAACTAATTTTTTTCAATTCATTAGAATCTGACTCAGCTGTATCAATATGAGCTGTATACGTAACAGATTGGTCATCTTTTTTAAGTGTGAAATCAAGGGGATTAGTAAAGTCGTATGCATACCCGGAAGGTGGAGTTAATTCTGCACCTTCTGTATAGTCTATTGTAGGGGTTAAACTCTTAAAACTTGCAGAGCGGGGTAAACTGGCATGAATTTTTTTCTCAACAGAATCAATTTCTGCTTCAATTGGCGGATCAAAATCTTCAAACACAAATGAAGTAATCCGTAACCCTGTACTATCATCTACAGGCTTCTCATCATCAGGATCCTGGTCACATGATGTGAAGAGCAATAAAGAGAAGAACAGTGCTGCTAAAGAAATTAAAAACAATCTCATCTGGTTATTTTTTATTTAAAATAAACTCTATCCGGTAAAATAGCGTAAAAAGAAGGAGTTAAGGCGAAACCCTAACCCCTTCTGAAATCATAAAAATTTATTTAGAAAATGATTCCACTATGAAACCATTTAAAACCGAAAATGCCATGACCATTGGTTCATCATTATCATTGTAAGCAACGCGGTTTACAGCTGCAATCCATTTATCTGCATCTTCACTGAAGTTTTTCGTGTATATTTTCTTTTCATCAATATTCACTTCATCAAGGTTCATAATACCATCCACAGCATCATCTCCCTCTGAAATGTTGACTATTTCATAATATACTCCATTTTCCTCCCATTCTTTGTTCATGGTGTATGAAAGATATATACCTCCATTATATTCAAATACAGAAGCATCATACATACGTGATGAAGCATCAAGGATTCCACCCGGCATTTCATAAATTGCATCACCATTATCATCTACAATCACAATATTCATTTCAGCTCCAGTAACAATATATCTGTTGTCAACACCTGGTATTTCACTAATTCTGCCATATTGCCCTAAATTGGCTTCACTATCAACTTGCACATCCCATATTTCAGGCTCTTCTGAAAGTTCTCCTCCGTCAGCTTTCCAAACGAAGAATTTGTTGTTGTCTGCCTCCCCACCAGCTTCAGGGACAGGGAAATTGGTAGATGCTATGAATCCGTTCTCTTCCGGGTCTCCTACTATAGAAATTGCGTCACCCAATCTCTCTTCATCTCCTTGTATTGTATATTCCAATACTACTTCAGGGTTGTCATCATCCACATTGTCCCATTTGTAAACTTTAAATACCTGCCCATCTTCCATAACCATATTGGAAACATAGATTGCATCTCCTACGGTTTGCACATCAGAAACTGCCCATGATCCATCTGAAATGTTATCCATTCCTTGTAATTCATTCATTGCATCTGCTCCTTCATTTACATCCCAATAATAAACCGCATCACCAGAATACCTGGATGGAATAAATACATGTTCACCATTAAAAGCAGCACCTCTGGAATTTTCATCGGAAATTTCATCCGGAACCTCCTGGGAAGCAGCAGATCGATCTGCTAATGTTGTTACAGTTTCAGGATCCATCCCTGCTTCAGTTTTATTGACAGCAAATGAATACTCCTTGGATTCTTCAGTATATTCAACGGTTAAAGTAGGCTCTTCAGACAAGTCAAGTGTATCGGAACCACTGGAAGTAGTATAAGTTGCACCTTCCGGGCCCACTTCTACTTCATCCAGTACGATAATATCAGATTGTAATTCATTATAGGATACTGTTACTAAATCTTCACTATAATCGATATCTGTTTCATATGACTCCTCCGTAGTAACACTAATCACATCCATACTTTTCAGAACAGGGGCATCCGGATCTTGTTTCACGACTTCAACCTCATAAGTATTTTGAATATCTTCATTTTCCACAACAAAATTGCGTGGTTCTGAAAAATCCAATGGCTCACCTGATGAGGGAGTAACTGAAGCGCCCTCTGTTAGTTCTATTTCAGGAACAAGTTCAGTCACATCCGTTTCAAAAGGAACAAAAACAGTGATGGAAAAATCATCTATCTCTCCCTCTACTTTCTGATCTCCATCTACTCCTGCATTTACAATTTCAAAGCTGACAATTTCTGCTTTAAGTTCTGGCCCATCGTCATCTTCACAGGAAGTAATTATAACACTTCCCATAATAAGGATAAGCAGACTTGCTAATAAACTTAATTTTGATTCTTTTTTCATAGTTAATTGATTTTGGGTTAATAATTAAATGACATGATATTATAAAATCACTATCACCTTAAATTGACTTAAAATCTTAGAAATTCCTTTATTTATTAAAGTCTTCATATATTCAAAGATTGTAAACTTTTTTAATTCTGATCCCACCATACATTTACATACTGGTCATCACCACCCATTCTTTCTACGGCCTCATCATAATTTTCCTTGTTATACCTTCTTTCATTGACAGGATAAGGTACTCTTCTGGGCATTTTGTCATTTCCCGGATATGTATAAACCGGCTCCATTAATTCGGGATACCCGGTTCGTCTAACCATTGACCATGCCTCCTGACCATTTGGATATAATGCTATCCAGCGTTGAGTGAATATTTGTTTTAAAGCATTATCCGGGTCATATTGAGCTTCACCCTGCAGGTATGCATCGATGGTATCTTCATCATGAATTCCAAATTGGTGCATAGAGGCACGCACTCCTTCATTATAGAATTCTTCCGCGCTACCACTAATATAACCTTTAAAAGCTGCTTCTGCTTTCATAAACGAGGATTCAGCATAAGTTATTAAATAGTGTGGAGTATCTTCCTCTATAAAAAAAGACCCTATATTACAATAATCCGGCACATAATGACTGTTATATCTTGAGCTTAAGCTATCAGGGTACTGCCCGTTTCTCAATCCAACATATTCTCCATCAACATTGGGCTCTGCGAAGATTTCCAAACGAGGGTCGTTAAATTCATCAAGATAATTTTTCATTGTTGAACTCAACCTTATTTCATCCCATTGATAAACAGATCTCAAAGGATTTTTAACATGGTAAGTAGGTCCATCAGAATCAGGCAGTATTTTTGCCTCGGATTCAGAATCAATGATTTCCTCCGGTGAAATTTTATTAAGATATTCCTGAGTAAGATCATTTTCCGCAACATCAGAAACCCTTAATGCTAATTTGAGGGTAAGTGTATTTGCAAAGCGTATCCACTTATCAATATCTCCCTCGTAAAGTACATCTGCTTCTCCGTTTCCATCATATCCCACACCTTGATTTTCTTCCAGTTGGACTACCGCTTCGCTCAATTCCTTCAGCATATCTTCATATATCTCCTGCTGAGAATCAAAAGGTGGTTTAGGCTTCTCAAAAGCATCAAAATAAGGAATATCTCCATACATATCAGTAATCTGGTGAAACATGTAAACATTCCAAATTCGTGCACATCCCTGTTTTATGGGATTCTCCTCTTCTTCTGCCAACTCTATGACCTGGTGATTCAGATTTAACGGTGCAAAATGCTCCTTTGCATAATACCACTCCCAAATTGTATTACCATTTAGTGGCTCATAATTGCCAGTAGTGAAGTCAGAGTTAATGTTAGCAAAATGCTGTGCATATACCGAGCCTCTTAACTGGTGTACATACTGCCAAATACCCACGCTTATTCCAGAGCCGGATACCAATGACCGTGTAAAAAGATATTTTGAATCGATATCAGCCGACGTAGTTTTGGGCTGATCTATTTCTTCAAAATCTTCTGTACAGCCCTGGTTTAAAACCAAGGTAATAATCGTGGCGAATATTATAATTAATTTGTGATGTGTCATCTCAATATATTTTTAAAATGTAACTTTTACTTTCATACCATAATTTCTCAGTTCAGGTTGTGAAAACATCTCAATACCTGTTCTGTTTGAGCTGTAGGACGATCGGGGTGAAATATTTTCTGTATTTCTCAAGAGATAAATAAGATTGTTCCCAAATACCGAAATAGAAAGCTGTTGAAGTGGCAAGGCAGTTAAATCATTTACATTAAAACTGTAGCCAATGCTCAGATTACTTAAGCGTATATAAGAAGCATCATAAACGAAAGCTTCATGGATTCTGGACACTCTATCCCAGTACTTCTGTGGATCAACTGGATAGTGTCCTTCCTCGCCATTTTTCACACCGTGTACCATATATCCATCTTCTGGCGGAACCCCTGTTATCTCAGAAACTTCAAGTGCTTCTTCCCATTCATCTCTTCCCTCTGTAGTATACTCGAATGTTCCATATTTCGCTCCCCGGTTATTTGTCAGTGAATACAAGCTATGTCCGAATTTTGAATCAAAATTGACTTTTGCAAACAATTGCTTATATGCCATATTGATATTGGCACCCCAGAAATAATCAGGAAAAGAATTGCCTATAACTTGCTCATAATCAAGAGCACCCTCTTCTGTGGTTTTAATAACAGGGAGACTTTCCTCGTCCAGAATTCGCAATCCATCCTCATTTCTGTCAAAAGCTGTTCCCATAATCATTCCTACCGGTTCGTTTCTTTTTGCTGCTGTAACCACATCAGCTGCCTCTCCAATAATCTGTATATCTTGTCCCTCTGCTAGTTCTTCAACCTCACTCCATTGCCGGGTAAAATTCCCTCCTATATTTAGAGAGAGTGTCTCATTGTCCAATACACGATAATTTGCACTCATCTCAACACCCCTATTATTTATGTAACCGGCATTAATATAGCCCTGGTTAAACCCTGAAGAAGGAGGCAACGGACTGTTTAAAATCTGGTTCCGTGTACCTGTTTGGTAATATGTAATATCAAATTCCAGGTTGTTATTAAATAATATTGACTGCAAACCGAGTTCTTTTGAAACTGTATATTCAGCAGTAATTGAGTGGCTTGGACGATTATTGGGGATTGTTCCATAAGGCAAACCATGATATTGATTCGGGTTTGTACCAAATTGATAATACCTGAATGATGAAACATCTCCTCCACTACCTACTTCAGCCCACGAACCTCGTAGTTTTAAGAAATCAATCATACCAGGCAGTGTGAAAGTTTCATTCAATAACCAGCCAAAACTCACAGATGGATATAAGTAAGACCAGTTTTCAGGGGGAAGATTAGAAGACCAGTCATTTCTAAGGGTAAAATCAAGGTATAACTGTTCTTTATATCCAACATTGAACAGGCCATATACTGACTGAACCTCCCGTTCTGAGAGACCTTCGTTGGTTATAGGTGTATTAAAGTTTTGAATAACATAAGGACCCTGCTCATTAATCAGACCGGATTCTGAAGAAGAATATATACCACGAGTTTTATTGTTCCTTAGATTAGCCCCCAATGAAGCCTGGGTGTTAAAATCTCCAAAATCATCACTCATGTCCACCTGGAGATTATAATTCATTTCCATTACCTGGGATTCAGAAGTATTAAGAGTCGCGTATCCATCAGCTTTATAATAGGTATTGTGCGCAGTATATTTTTTCCGGTCATCATTATAATAATCAATTCCAACTTTTCCTTTTAGGTTCATGTTAAAAGGAAGTTCGAACCATTCTTTCATATCAAGGTTCATTTCTGCGAATCCTATCAGCCTGTTCCTCGTATCATTGTTGTTATTCATATTCACACTCCAATAGGGATTCTGGAGCAATGGAGACGTTGCAAAAGCAGGAGGATCATTACGCCATTTCACGCTTCCATCCTCATTTTTCTCATAGTCGCTGGTCCATACAACCGGGTAACCATCCAGCGTCTGATATGGCTGTAATTGGTCAAGAGAAACCGAAGGAGGCATTTGAGAAAATAAGTATACAGGATTATCGGGTGAACCAGATAAATTAGGTCTGTTTTCAACATCCTGTTTAATGTAATTTGCTTTAGCATCAAAAGACAAGAAATCTGACAGCTGAGAATCATAGCGTAGAGTTATGTTCTTTTTGTCGAGGAGATTTGAAGGTTGGATACCTTGGTTTTTAGTCCATGTGGCAGAAAAATAAATTCCATTGGTTTCACCTCTTTTATTGATACTTACCGAATTATCATAAGCCACCCCTGTTCTGTAAAATTCATCATATGGATGTTTACTTCTTGGTGTAAGCTCTTGTTCCTGGTTAAGGAAATTTGTCTCAGTCTGGCCAGTCATTTTTGTTCCCCAGCTTCTGAAACTATTGGGTTCAAAAGACCGGGAAGAACCCTGGGAATATTGATCCTGTAAATCAGGTTTAATAACAGGATTACTGAGGGTAACTGATGATTCTATATTGATTCCCATCCCCTCTTCACTTTGTCCTTGTTTAGTTGTGATCATGATGACACCGCTAGATCCTCTGTAACCATAAAGAGCAGAAGCTGCACCACCTTTTAGTACAGAAATTGACTCTATATCTTCCGGGTTAATATTATTAGCAGCATTCCCATAGTCAAATCCTCCAAAAGCATCGCCGGAAGTTCCGCCTGAATTATCTATCGGCATACCATCAATTACAATTAATGGATCATTGGACCCTGTTATTGCATTCATACCTCTGACAAGTATATTTGATGACCCCCCCGGGCCACTTCCTGATGAAACAACATTCAAACCTGAAATTTTACCAGACAGATCATCCAGAGGCGACAGTTTATCTGCCCCCTCCATATCCTCTCCACCTACATTTTCAACAGAATATCCCAGGGCTTTCTCTTCTCTTTCAATGCCAAGAGCAGTTACTACAACTTCTTCTAATTCCTCTACAGATGGTTCAAGCAATACTTCTACCTCATCTTTGCCCTGAACTGAAACGATTGTTTCCCTGTAGCCTGTAAAAGAAACTTCCAGGCTATCCTTATCTTCAGGCAACTGGAGTAAAAAACGTCCATCAGCATCTGTGGTTGTTCCAAGCATTGCTTCACCCTGAGTACCCGAAACAATAACAGTTGCACCTGTCAATGGGTCTTTATTTTCTTTATCGAGAACAACACCCGTAACCTCCCTTTCCTGAGCAAAGCCAATTGTTATCCCACAAAAAAGAAAATAAAAAATCGAAAAAATTTTTAATACATCTCTTTTATTCATAAGCATACCTTTTAGATCAGTTTAAAATGTTTAAATACAAAAGCACCCGCCCCTTTCAAACCCGCTAAAGCACCCAGGTCTGAAAATTCCAGGCGTGTGGTCCTCAATGGATTAACCAAAGCTGTATTGGTCATCCCTGTATTGATATTATCACCCAGAATATCTTTTACCATGGAAAATTTTCCACCAATAATAATCATCTCAGGATTCAGTAGATTAACAATATTACCCAGGGCTCTTCCGAGTTTTCTTCCCATTTTCTGAAGAAGCAAAATGGATAATAAGTCCCCGTTCAGAGCAGCCTCAAGAATATCATCATACCGGACCTCATCCAGGGTAGTCTGATTAAGCACAATACTCTCTTCACCCTTTTCTATTGCCTGCTTAAATTCCTCCTCAAGTGCATAACCTGAAACCTCATTACCAAGACATCCGCGTTTTCCACATATACACATCTTGTTGCTATCCCCTAATTGCATATGTCCAAATTCGCCGGCAAAACCATTAGTTCCATTTACAATTTTATTGTCTACAATTAAGGTAGTACCTAATCCACGGCTTAAATTAATTACTATAGCATTCTCAGTATCTCTTGCCTTGCCAATATTTTTTTCTGCCATTCCATAAGCACGTGTATCGTTATTAATTAATACCGGGATATCAAAAACTTCCCTGAGATATTGAGTAAGTGTTCTATCCATAAAAGAAAAATAGCTCATGGATTCGCCGGTTTGATTATTTACACGGCCTGTAATTCCCACTCCCATACCTAACAAGCGGTCATGACTGATTCCGGAATTAACAATACACTGACTAATAAACTCAATTACCTCTTTTAATGAAGCTTCATTATTTTCTAAAACAAAATTCCTTTTCTGTCTGTAATAAACCGAATTGAATCGTAAATCAAAAAAACCAACCGATACTCTCTTGAGCAATATCTCCACACCAACTGCATAAAAATTGTGATCCTTAATGTTATACAAAGAAGGTTTTCTGCCATTACCGGTTTCTTTCTTTCCAACAATTTTCACAATATCGGCATCCAGCAAGTCAGACATAAGTTTCTGGCCCGTGGGTACACTAATTTGAAGTTTCTTACAAATTTCGTGAACAGTGAGGGGCGCAGGACTTTGAGAAATGATTTGAATAATTTCTTGCTGCTGTTGTACTTGTCTGCTCTCTGTAGATACTGTGCTATGATTTACAAATAATTGCTTCATGTAGACCTAAATAAAATACTTAATTAACATAGGACAATTTTATAAAATTTTTAAATTAATGTAAAGTAATTCTTAATTTTTTTTATAAATAACACAACATTTATAAAAATACATACGGTAAATTAGGCTTGTTAACAAACCGTTGCGCATCTAATGTTGTGTAACACACCATTACTAAAAATGAATCCATCAAAAAAACCTAATATTCTCACAGAAAAGCAATAAACATAACACCCGTAACATAAATTATCTATTAACATCATTTTAAAATTTATGAAAAAATTGGCATAAAAAAAGAATATTTATTATGTTTGTTCAATAATTGAATTAACCTATGTTTACATTTAAATCAGAGAACCACAAAAAGATTCTCCAGATAATCCGCCTCCATCAAGGTATATCTGGAGCGGAAATGGCAAGAATGACAGGCTTACAAGCCTCAACTATTGGATACATTATCCAGCACCTCAATGAAAAAGGTCTGATAAGAGAAAAAGGATTAGGCAACACAACAAACAAAGGAGGGAAAAAACCCCTTATCTGGGGTATTAATGATTCTGCTGCCTATCTTATAGGACTGGAAATTGTAAAATCTCAAATCCGTGGCATTGTTGTGGGATTAGCGGGTGAAATAATTCTGCGCATGGAAAAAGATTTTTATAGTATTGACCAGGAGAATATAGTCGAAAAATCATCTCATGTTATCCTTGAAATGTTACAGGAGGCCGGATTGGAAAAGAACAAAATCCTGAGTACCTGTATAGCTATTCCTGGAATTGTAGATACGACAAATTCAGAAATTATAATGTCTAATCTCCTTCAAATACAAAATTTTAAATTATCAAATCACATATATGAACAAACAGGTTTGGAAACTTATATTGTTAATGATGCTAATGCAGGTGCACTGGGAGAACAATGGTATTATCAGCCTCAAGGTAATAAACCCGAAAATATAATATATATTAACTTTAACCAGGTATCAACTGACATTGGAGTCGGTATCATAATCCGCAACAGACTTTATACCGGAAACTATGGAACCGCAGGAGAAATTATCTCCGCAATTCCGATTTATTCAGAGTGGATAAAAGAAAAGAAAGGTTCAGGAAAAATCACAGAAACTGAAAGTTCAAACCCGAAAATGCCAGGTAATTTTACCCTGATTGATTTTTATGAGGCATACAAAAAGGGCGTCCAACCTGAAGAGCAATTTTTCACCAGGCTGAATAAATACCTGACAGAAGAAATAAGCAGATTAATTGCTTTACTCAACCCTGACAAAATAATTTTTGGTGGAGAAATTACTTCCTGCAGCGGGTGGTTAGAAAAGTTGTTGATACCTTCTATTAAAAAGCATCTTACAACAAAATCAAGAATTGCTATACCATTGCCTGAGATGAAATTCTCCTCTTTTGGAATCTTCTCCGTAGCCCTTGGAGCAACTGGCATAACGCTTTCAAAAAAACTGGAAACTGAGTATTAAAAGAAAAGAGAGGTAGTATTATGACAATAAAATATAACACAAAAAGCAAAGTTGAAGAATATTTCAGCCAGAAAAACCACCTCAGTAAACAGAATGAAAAACACTGGAATATCCCGGTGATAATGGTGGATAATTATGTAGAACTTGGGCAGCTCACAGCATTGAGATTTCTGGAGTGGGTCGCTTTAAATCCCGGGGGAGTTGTTGCACTCCCCACAGGCAAGACACCAGAATTTTTTATAAAATGGATGGAGTACTACCTGGAAAACTGGAATAAGGAGACCAATAACGGTATGCTGGCAGAAATCGGTTTGGACCCTTTAAAAAAGCCTGATTTTCGATCTTTACACTTTTTCCAGCTTGACGAATTTTTCCCAATGAACCCTGAACACGAGCGATCTTTCTATCATTTCGTCCAAAACTTTTATATAAACAAATTTGGATTTGACCCGGAAAAGACTCATCTTATTGATACTTATAATCTTTCCAGGAGCCAGAAAAAATTGTTAAACTACCATAACAACCTGGATGAAATCTTCAAAGACGATCCTGTCAACCTGGATTTAAGAAGTGAAAAGCCCAGCTCGGGCATTCAAAAGCTTAGAAAAAAAACAATTGAACTATACGACGAATTTTGCAGAACATACGAAGAAAAAATAAGGGAAATGGGCGGCATCGGTTTTTTCCTGGGAGGAATAGGCCCTGATGGACACATTGCATTCAACATAAGAGGCTCAAGCCATTATTCACCCACCCGCCTTACCAGTATTAATTATGAAACACAGGCTGCTGCAGCAACTGATTTGGGAGGAATTGAACTGGTAAAAAAGAAAGCAGTAATAACAATGGGACTTGAAACAATAACTTACAACCCCGATACAGTTGCAATAATACTAGCAGCCGGACAAACCAAATCGAAAGTGGTTGCAGACGCAATTGAAAAAGCACCCTCACTGCAATATCCTGGCACATGCCTGCAAAAACTGAATCAGAGCAGGTTTTTCATAACAAATAGTGCCACTCAGGCCCTGACTTTATCTGATGAAACAATCATCAATCTCCATAAAAAGAATCTGACTCATAAAAATATTGTTGAAGATTTGGTAATTAGTGGTTCAAACAAGGCCGGCATATCATTAAACCAGGCAATGAGCGATGAGAAGAAAATCAACAAAATCAAGGAATGGCAGTTAGCTGGGAAATTAGTCAATAAAAATCCGAAAGAAGTCATAGAAGAGAATTATAATAAACTGGTGAATAAAATTGAAAATAGCCTGAAAATACCTGATAATAAATGTATCCTGCATACCGCACCTCATCATGACGATATTGAGCTGGCATATTTCCCATTTCTTCATCATTTAGTTCGTTCTACAAATAACAAAAACTATTTCACTTATTGTACCAGTGGATTTACGGCAGTAACCAATTTTTACGTAGAAGACAGCCTTGAAGATGTGCTGCGTTTCCTTGAGAATGAAACTATGCAAAAGCACTTTCAAATAGACAAATTAAAAGATCCAAATAATGGACAATCAGATATTACGGGTTATTTGAGAGGAATATCTAAACAGGAGCCTGAACAGCAAAAATTGTACAAATCTGCAAGAATATCCCGTTGGCTGTTCCACCAAAAAAACCTGAAAAACTTTGTTGAACTTACAGAGTACATCAGAAATATACTTGAAGTTCTGTCTTCTGTTGAACCCGGCAGGAAATCTCCAGAAATCATACAACAAATAAAAAGCAGGCTAAGGGAATTTGAGGCGGAATTAGCTTGGGCACATTTCGGAATAGAAAAAGACCAGGTTTTCCATCTCAATCTTGGATTCTATTCTGAAGACATATTCCCTCAACATCCTAATTTTGAAGAAGATGTCAAACCACTGCTGGATTTGTTCGAAAAACTTCATCCAACAATAATCACTCTGGCACTGGACCCGGAAGGAAGCGGGCCGGACACCCATTATAAAACTCTTATCGCCTTATCAGAGGCAATAGATTTGTATGTTAAGAACAACCCGGACATTAACCTGCGTATATGGGGATACAGAAATGTATGGACCCGGTTTAAACCTTCAGAAGCAGATAAAATAATCCCAGTATCACTAAATTCTTTTGCCACACTCCACAATATGTTTAATAGTTGTTTCATAAGCCAAAAATCAGCTTCATTCCCAAGCTATGAAATTGACGGAACATTTAGCGAGTTAGCCCAAAAAATATGGGTAGAACAACACGATCAAATAACCCATTTAATTGGACAGGATTATTTTTACCAAAACCCTAATCCATTGCTAAGAAGAGCTTATGGAACTATCTACCTGAAAGATATGTCCTATTCTGATTTCTCAGAGACAATTAGAGAAATAAAAAGGCTGTTAAAAACCAAAAAACTTATGGATAAATAGACGTTCTTTAAACATCTGAATTTTAATAAAAAAAGAAACCATTTTTCTCATAATAGAAACAATATTTTAAGTAGATTGAAGTTTAAAATT
>JBKGZD010000009.1:0-33839 GCA_046545795.1 Bacteroidales bacterium
AGGCCTACGTACCATCCATCCGCCTGAAAAAATCATCAGCCTGTTTCAATTTTTCTATAGTTCCAATATCAAACCAATAAGAATTATGGTCAGTAAACCCGTAAATCCGATGACTCTTAATCAAACTTAAGTAAAAATCTATAATGGAAAATTTTTTCTTACCAGGAAAAAACTGAAATACGTCGGGATCCAAAACGTGTATTCCACTGAAAGCAAAGCGGTCAAATTTAGTTATCTTCACCGGCATTTTTCTGTAATTACTTCGGGAATCCTCCCATCCAAGCAGTCTGTTGTTTTCATCCAGCAAAAGATATCTTGAAGATTTTCTTTGTCGTACAACGAGTGTTGCAAGCCCATCATGCATATTATGAAAATCAACCAGGTTGTTAATATTCAGGTTGCTCAGAATATCGGCATTATACAATATAAAAGGCTTTTCCCCGAAAAACCAGGATGCTTTTTTTAAACCTCCTCCTGTATCTAATAATTCACTTTCTTGAGAAAATGTAAGGTTTAATCCAAAATTGTTATTCCCTTCCAAAAACTTTTTAACCTGCTCAGGGAAATGATGTAAATTGATGATAATATCTCTGCAACCATAATTGTCCAAATGTCTCAAAACGTGCTCTATCACAGGCCTGCCACCTACTTCAACAAGCGCTTTAGGTTTCTCAAGTGTTAAGGGTCTTAACCTGCTGCCTATTCCTGCAGCAAATACCATCGCCTTCATTTGTCCGGTTTTTTATTTTATAAATCAGGTATATCCAAGTGGTTGCACTCCACCATAATTTTCCCGCTGAACTTTCGCTGAAGGAGTTGAGTAAATTTTTCCGCACAGTAGACTGAGCGATGCTGTCCCCCGGTACATCCAAAGCCAATTACAAGATTGTTAAAGCCTCTTGTAAGATAATTTGAAATATTAACATCTGCAAGAGCAAGCGCATGCTCAAGAAACTCACTAACCCTGGATTTTTCCTCTAAAAAGTCAACTACTTCCTGGTCCTGTCCTGTCATGAATGTAAAGCTTTCATACCTGCCAGGATTTTCAAGTCCCCGGCAATCAAAAACAAAACCACCTCCGTTGCCGGTTGCGTCATAAGGAATACCGCGTTTGTAAGAAAAGCTGTTTATGGTTACTTTAAGTTTATTGCTATCTCCCATAATCTTCAATTTTAGTATTTTTTAAATCACTTATTATTTCAGAAAGTACAGGCAAATCCTTAAGAATGTCTACTTTCCCCGACAGGATTTTTAAATTATTCAAAGCAAAAGGAATGCTCTGAATAAAATGACTTTTCTTCTCTTCCAGACCCCTCAAACCATAAGCTCCCAAAGTCTGCAACACCCTAACCAAGGCAATAGCATAATAGTGCCGGAGAAAATCTTCTTTCAAAATGGGTGTATACATTCTTATCACTTGCAGATAATATTCAAGAATTTCTTCCCTTATATTTTCAGGAATCCCTGCACGAGCCTGGAATAAAAGCGATGCTAAATCATATTGAAGCGGCCCTCTTCTGCCTCCCTGATAATCAATAAAATAGAATTTATTGTTAAATATCATAATGTTTCGTGACTGAAAATCGCGATACATGAAAAAATTTTTATCAGCTGTATTCACAAAATCAGCCAGCTTTTGGAAATCGGACTGAATTTCTTTAATAGGATATTGATACCCTAAACGATCAAGGAATTGTGTTCGGAAATAATCCAGGTCAAAGAGCACAGCTCCTTTATCAAACTCATCACCCGCATAACATTTTGAAAAATCAAATTTTCTGCCGGCAATAATTTGAATACGTGCTAGTTCACTTACAACTTTTTTAAGCAGGTTTTTTAAGATTCTCTCTTTTTCAGAATGATTATCTATTTCCTGGAATACTGAAAACAAAGTTTTATCTCCTAAATCCTCCAGTAAGATCACATTTTCCTCCAGGTTTGTCAGGTATAATGAGGGGACAGGTATATTTTCAGTTTGAAAAAACCTGCTCATAAACAGGAAGGTCTCATTTTCTTCATAATCAGGATTATACATACCAATAGCGCTATGTTCTGTGGCGTCCAGCCTGAAATAATTACGACTGGAACCTCCATATGGCAATAATACTATTTGGTCTGGTTTTCGTCCAAAATAATGAAAAAATAATTTCTCCAGGCTTTTGGTTATGTTATCATTCAATTTTCAGTGTTGTTTTTTTCACAAATTTAGGAATATCTGTTAAATTTAAGCCTTTAAATGATTTTTAATTCAAACAGATATCTAAACAAATAACAAAACATCTCAATGCTTATGAAAAGGATTCACCAAATTTACATGATGTTATTGCTTATCGTTCCGATGGCTCTTACTGGATATAGCCAGGATGCGAAGCAGATTACCCTGGAAGATATTTACAAAGATGGTATCTTCAGTGCCGAATCTGTTCATGGACTACGCTCAATGAACAATGGAATTCACTATACCACTATGGAAAACGACAAGTACATATTGAAATTCAGCTATGAGACAGGTGAAGTGGAAGACACAATCTTTAACGCCGATAAATACGATGATGTTTCAGAATTCTTCACTTATACCTTCAGTGATGATGAAAAGAAAATATTAATTGGCACAGAACGCAATCAAATCTATCGCCATTCCTTTACAGCACAATATTACGTGTTTGACACAGAAAAGAATAGCGTGGAAAAACTCAGTGACAATGGCGCTCAAAGGCTGGCTACATTTTCCCCTGACGGAAAAAAAATAGGATTTGTGAGGAAAAATAACCTGTTCTATAAAGATCTCGAAAGCGGAACAGAAGTGCAGGTGACTGATGATGGCAAATACAACCATATCATTAATGGTACCACAGATTGGGTATATGAAGAAGAATTTGCCTTCACACAAGGTTTCCATTGGTCACCCAACAGCGACAAAATTGCTTTTTACAAATTTGATGAAAGCAGGGTAAAGGTGTTCCACATGAATATGTTTAAGAACCAGCTTTATCCTGAGGATTATGCTTTTAAATATCCTAAAGCAGGTGAAGAAAATGCCATTGTCGATATTTATGTATATGACACTAATAATGAATCTGTTAAAGAGATGGATACAGGAGAAGAAACCGACCAGTATATACCTCGCATTAAATGGACAAAAGATAACAACACGCTTTCTATGGTCAGGCTGAACAGGCTGCAGAATCATGTTGAAATTTTATTTACGAATGCCGAAACCGGGGATTCTGAAGTGATTTATGAAGAAAAAAATGAGCATTATATATCAGAAGTTAATGACAACTACCCTATATTCTTAGATGATGGAGAGCATTTTGTGCTTTACAGTGAAAAATCCGGACATAATCATCTGTATTTGTATGACATAGAAGGTAACCTGGAAAATCAGATAACCAAAGGCGATTGGAGCGTAACCCAAATTTTAGGTATAGATGACGATGCCAGAAGAATCTACTACAGTTCAACTGAAGTTTCGCCACTTAAACGGCATGTATATTCTATTGGTTTAAATGGGAAAAACAAAAAACAAGTAACTGAGAAAGATGGGTGGAATAATGTGGCCTTTAGCAATGGCTTTAAATATTTCATAAACTATTATTCAAACGCAAATACGCCCACAGAAATAACACTACACGACGCAAAAGGGAAAGAGATAAGAACTCTGGAAGATAACCAGGCGCTCAAGGAAAAGGCTGAGGAATATGGTTTTGTTGAAAAAGAATTTATAACCATCAAAACTCCTTCCAGCAAGTGGGATTTGAATGGCTATATTATGAAGCCGGCCGACTTTGATCCAGATAAGGAATACCCTCTTTTCATTTATCAATATAGCGGTCCGGGTTCACAACAAGTAACCGACAGATGGGATAGATATAATGCCTGGTTCACAATGCTTACACAAAAAGGATATGTTGTAGCAGTTGTTGATGGACGTGGAACTGGAGCCAGAGGAGAAGAATTCAAAAAAATGACCTATGGAGAACTCGGTAAATACGAGACAATCGATCAAATTGAAGCAGCGCAGTTCCTGGGTGACCTATCATACATTAATGAAAACAGGATAGGAATTTTCGGATGGAGTTATGGCGGTTTCATGGCGGCTAATTGCCTTTTCCAGGGTAATGATGTATTTTCCATGGCAATTTCCGTTGCTCCTGTAACCAACTGGAAATACTATGACACCATCTACACTGAGCGCTACATGGGTCTTCCACAGGATAATACTGACGGATATGAAAATAATTCACCGATTAATCATGTTGACAAGCTTAAAGGAGAATTTCTGCTTGTACATGGAACAGGGGATGATAATGTACACTTTCAGAATTCAATAGAACTTTCTGAAAAGCTTATTCAGGCTAACAAACAATTTGACCAGCAGTTTTACCCGGATAAAAATCATGGCATTCATGGGGGAAATACAACATTCCATCTTTATACAAAAATGACCAACTTTATTGAAGAAAATTTATAAAACCAAAAAATATAAAAAGCTACAATAAATTTTGTACCAAACAGTAAATTCAATAAAGTCATAGCATTACGCGAACTCCAGCTCTTAGGCTGGGGTTCGTTTAATTCAGCGACAGGTTTTGCTTTCAACAATATCTTTAAACAAACAAGTTCTCTCAACATATTCAGCTATTATTCTGTCTTCTCCTGTCTTTGATATTCAAAACAACGGACAGTCCAAGAGCTATAAAGAACCCCACAGCAGTTGCAGCATCAACAATGTCAGCTTGTACATGCCACCCACTTATTCTTTCGATAAGGTATTGAATATATGAGGCAGGGAGATGATTATGCCCCAGTTCATATAAAATCTGAAAATGCCAGTCTGTTAATGGACAGTAGCCAATTCCATAGAATAAACCAAGTATAAACCAGGAAGCGCCGGTTAAACTTAAAATTATAAGATTCACTTTCCGGCTTTTTTTCCACATCCAGCCCAGAAGATTAAAGATCGTCAGGCAGGTATGAAAAACAAGGAAAAATATGTCAGCAATTTGTAACAGCCATTCCATAGGAGCTATAATTTACCAAGCAATTGACTGGTAATAATCAGTAATACAAGAGCAAATGGGTATACCGTAGCATAAGCAACTTGTGGTGCATTGCTGTCTGTCATGGGTTCAACAGCACTAAGCGCCGGAGTACTTGTCATACTTCCGGTTAAGGCTCCTATCAATGTTAAAAAATTAATTTTAAAAAGATAAAAACCAATGCTAATGGAAAGAATCATGGGAACAAGTGTTATGACAACCCCGGTAAGTAAGAACCGTATTCCACTTTCCTGTATTGTTGAGACTAAATGCTCTCCGGCACTAGTTCCAACAGCTGCCAGGAAAAATATTAATCCAAGTTTCCTCAGAAATTGGTTAATTGTACCAGAAACATTCCATACAATATTCCCGGTTTTACCAATTTTACTTAATACTAATGCTGACACCAGAACACCGCCGGTCAGGCCCAGTTTAAATTCAATATCTCCGAATAAAGGAATGGTCAGTTCGCCAATTACTATTCCTATAAGTATTCCTAAAGCAATAGGCAGGAAATTCAGTTCATCCATCTTTTTCCTGCTGTCTCCCAGGAGTTTGCCAAGGTCTTTAACATTGTCCTCAGGGATTGTAATTGTAACCTTATCACCGAAACGAAGTTTACTATTGGCACGTGGTATAATATCAATACCACTTCTTCTTATGGCAGTAGCTGTTGCATTATAACGAGCCAACAGTCCTAATTCTTTCAACGATTTGTTGATAACTTCCTTATTGGTAATTAAAAATTTACGAACCACGATTCGGCTTTTTTGGGGTATATCCACTTCTGTCTCTTTACCAATAATATAGACAAGTTTATTCAGATCCTCCTCAGTTCCTACGGCTCTTAAAATATCTCCTTTCTCTAAAACGGCTGAACCCAAAGCCTGCAATACATCACCTTCCTTAATAATCCGGGATATATTTGTATTTGTCATTGAACGGAGATTTAAATCATGCAATGTCTTTCCAAATATTTTGGGGTTTTCTACCAGGTAATTTTTTGTAATCAGATCAGGATGATCAGACTGAATTTCTTTTTGATATTTTAGTTCTTCCTCTTTAATATTAACTTTAAAAACTTTCGGAGATAGTCTGGCAAAAAGAATAACCCCAATTACCCCAAATGGATAGGCAATACCAAAACCAATTGAAGATAACGAAGACTGCGTGCTCTCAATAGCAGCAGCAAGGCCTGATGTACTTGTGAGGGCTCCTGTAAATAAACCAACTGCCAGTCGAAAATCAATATCCCAAATATATGACATGGTAATTGTTATCAAGCTCGCTATAATGATAATTAAGAACGCCAGGGATATTAAAATCTTCCCTGTCCTTTTAAAAGAATCAAAAAACCCGGGGCCAGCCTGAATTCCTACAGAAAACATAAAAAGGATAAGCCCTATTTTCTGAAAAATCTCGGGTACCTGGAAACCATAATGCCCAAAAACCAAGGCAACAAATATCACTGCTGATATATCCAGGGAAATTCCTTTAATCTTAAGCTTTCCAAGAGCAACACCAGCAGCTACAATTATAAAGAATATTACATGTTCATGTGCTAAAAACTCCATCATGTGGTAATTTCGTAATATTAACGAATAGTATCGGGTTAACAGTTAAATCAAAGGCAAAGATATATTGGATAAAATTAAAAAGAAAAGGAAATTCAAAAATTTCAAGAATAGTCACTAAACCAAAGGAACCACCGGTTTAGCAAAACCAGTGGTTCCTTCTGTAGTTTGGGATTTTTATGTTACAAGCTATTCGCCGTCATAAGGTGCATCTGTTTCAACAAATTCAAATTCCGGAAGTTTGTCTTCACCAGGGTTACCAGCCTCAATGCATTGATAAGTAGCTGTATAATTTATACTGGAATAATCTTTTGTAAATACTGTAAATGTAATTTCATAGAATACTTCAACACCATTTGAAGTAGGTTTTGCTTCAGGAAATTTCTTTTGTAACATAACATGTAATGCTCCTCTTGTTTCCATCGGCTCATCAGCCAGGAAAAGAATTCTTTCCCAAATTATTTCCTCTGCCTCTTCATCACTCAGATCCTCAAAAGTATCATCATAATCTAAACGGGATGAAAGCCGGATATCAAAATTCCCATGGTATGAATTAGCACCAGAATAATACTCTCCTGTACCATAACCATCAACATACTTAGATTCTCGCTCATCTACAATTAACTGATAATCATCTCCTTCCATCGTATAGCTTACAGTAGGATCAAACACCCATGTATCACCGTTATGAATAAACTGGTCTGTCATTACCTTGGTATCCTCAAATTCGTTCCATTTTTCGCCATCATAATTATATTCCTTAGCACGCACTTCTACATAAGACCCATTATAGTAATTATAGACCACAACCTTTTTATCGCCTTTAGAAGCATAAGGGAATTTTTCTTTAAGAAAGATCGGTAAATAGTCATTCGGATCAGCTGAGCTTGAAAAATTATTATAATTCCCCGGTTCTCCCATTGAATTATAATCTTCTTCAGTCAGCACATAAACATTTGGTACAAGTTCCCAGCTCCCATCTTTATACTGATAATAATCAGTCATTTCTACTACCTCACCTTTATAATAATCATACGTGATTCCAATTAGTTCCCCCTCTTCTACATCAGTAAAATTTTCTTCCAAAAACCCAGGTAAAAACTCTTCAGGAGGAGTACTGCTGGAGAAATTATCATAATATCCCGGCTCTCCTTCTTCTTCCCCCATGGAATCATAATCTTCCTCAGTTAGTGTATAAACATCAGCTGAGCCAAATTTTGATAAATATTCCGGTTCCCCAACATAAAAATTATAGGTAACTTTAGCATTGGAACCTTTATCTAAAGCTTTATATTCCTCAGAAAGATATAAGGGTATATAGTTTTCAGGGGATCTTGATGAACTAAAACTTTCATAATTTTCAATGCTATTCGCTTTTGAAGAATCTTCAGCAGTCTTAGCTTTAGCAAGAGCCAGTTCCTTAATGGTAGAATAATCATCTGATGTTAAACTATCTTCTATATTATCACTATAAGGCTCTTTTTCTTTATCCAGCTCTTTATAGAGTTCTTCGTTGGGCTCACAGCCGGCAAACAAAAGACCGACTATTACTGACAGATATAATATTTTTCTCATAATTTAGTTCTTTTATATTAAGCACAATAATTTAAAATCTTAATTTCAGTCCGGCATTCCATGTTCTTCCCCATCCATACCATACTGAAGATGTATGCGCATCATGATTAGCGCCGTCTTTCGCATCAGAGATATATTCTGTATCCAACAGATTATCTACATTAATATACAGGGTTGTTTCAAAACCGGCAAGGTCGAAATCATATCTTGCATTCACATTTACAAGTTGATAACTAGGCATTTCCCAGGCATCAACTCCTTCAGATTCTTCTGTCGTTCTGTTTTCTATATCAAAATCGGCAAAAATATCAGCCGCGTGGAATACATCGGCACTAATTTTAAAATCCGGGAATACCCAATATCCTGCTCCTAAATATCCGGTGGTCATTGCTGTATTTCCTCTGTGCACATCTTTAGCATATACAGATACAGTTCCAAGGTATTCCTGGTTTTCGTCGAAAATATCCGCAATCACATTATCTTGCCATCGGTAATCACCAACCGATACCATTGCATCTATCTCAAGTCCTTCTGTAGGTTTTATTTTAGACTGCAATTCAATTCCTTTATGAATTGCATTTAACCCGGTAACATTAGCAAAAACATCACCGAGGTTACGTGTTAAGGTTTTGTCCATCCAAACAGTTCTATAAGCAGAAAGATCAACATCAATCTTTGATGAGCGGAAACCATACCCTGCCTCTGAAGATAATACACGCTGTAATTTAGCATCTTCGTTTATTTCATTGGTATAGTTTTTAAAAATAGTTCCAAAAAATGGAGCTCTTGTAAAGTAACCACCATTTACAAAAAAGTTATGATGTTCTGTAAGGTTATAGTTAAAACCACCTTTTACACTATAAACCAGAAAGTTTTCCCAGTCTGATTTTTGATTACCGGGTTCATACTGGAAATAATCAACTCTCCGGTATCCCTGGTTTGAAGTAGCTCCTGAGATAAAAGCAGAATAGTCTTCACTAACATATTCTCCCTGTAAAAATATACCCCCACGCAATACTTCACCTAAATTGTAGTATCCAATTTTATCACCCTCATAAAGTGGCTGGCCCATTGGACGATTAATATCATTATCATCAAGAAAATATTTGCCACCAAGTAAATCCGTAATTTCTTTATAATGATATCCTTTATAATAGCGACCGTCAAAACCTGCAGTAATATTTACATTTGCATATTTGGTATTAAATGTTGATAACACCCCATACCAGTCGTGTTCATTCCTTGCCATTGACATCACCACGTTAGATTCAGTGGGAGCAGCAGCATTTTCTTGAATAACAGCATCAAAATCGATTAAACCTTCAGGGGTAAGCTTTGTATTCGAATATGGTTCTCCTGAAGGATAATCAAAGCTAACCCAGCGGTCTTTTTCTCCATCTGCTCGTCTTCCTCCACCACGCCCAATCGAGGCATAAGCCGAAGTACGTAATGATGTATTGGTATTAATATCCCATGAGTGATTCAGGTAGAATTGTGGTTTATGATATTCATTGTAAGCGTAGGCAGTTGAATAAATTTCTCCGTTGCGGTAACCATAATCGGTATTCAGACGAATACCTTCCTCATGGTCTCTGTATTCTTGAATTGAATGAGGAGAACTTCTCTGGTTGTGCCATTGTGGTGCTCCAAATCCCGTTAGCGATAGTCTGTGATTATCATTAACTCTTTTAGAAATATTGAAAAAATAAGAATACGATTCATAATTGGTTGCAGTAACAAAACCATTACCGCTGCTTTTACTTCCCATAAGGGTAACAGCCCAGTCGTTATCCATCAAACCAGTAGAAACTGAAAATGCTGTTTTTGAATACGTATCGTTCCCAATGGACTGGTAAACGGTTCCTCCGGCTTTTGCGTCGGTTGACTGGGTTATGATATTTACGGTACCACCTACCGAAGAAACTGCAAGCTTAGAAGCTCCAAGACCTCTTTGAACCTGGATGTTCTTGGTTACATCCGACAGATTAGCCCAGTTGCTCCAGTAAACATTTCCATTTTCCATGTCGTTGACAGGAACACCATTGATTAATACCGCTACATTTTCCTGTCCAAACCCACGAATATTCAGCCTGGAATCACCAAAACCACCACCTTGTTTGGTAGCATAAACGCTTGGGGTAGTTTTTACTATTTCGGGGAATTCCTTTGTTCCCAGTTTTTCTTCAATCTGAATCGGGTCTACTTTTGAAACTGCAACAGGAGTTTCCCTGTCTTTAGCAAAATCTGCAACGACCCGGACTTCTTCCATACCAATCGCATCTGGTTGTAAATCAATTTCACCCAGACTATTTGTTTCTCCGTTATCTACTGTTACCTCAATTTCTTTTTCAAGGTAACCCACATAAGTAATTTCAACAACATGGGTGCCAGCTTCTGCTTCAAGTGAAAAATTCCCCTCTAGCTCTGTCGCTGTACCCTTTGATGTGCCTTTAAGCGCTATAGTAGCTCCTATAAGAGGTTCGCCACTTTCTTCGTCTACTACTTTTCCCTCCAGTAAGCCCTGAGAAAACGCCAACTGAAAGGATAGTAAAAAGAATAACAGGGTAAATAGTTTTCGATTCATATTCATAAAATTTAGGGTTAAATTAAAAATTGAATAGGTTTAATTTTAATATTTAATGCAAAATTGATTCAACAAATTTTATTAATTTTTTATTATCGGGGCAAATATCTATTAAAAAGTTTTCAACAAAAACAGGCACTACAACTAACTAAAAATCTAATACTTAATAATTTTATTGAAGGCAATAAAAATACCATTTTATCTACATAAAAAATATGGAAATAAAATTTAATAATTCACTTTAAAATTAAAAGAAAAATTCTTATAAAAATCAGAGAACATTTTTATTTCCTACATTTTAGAGGCAAAGATATTCTTAATTTTAAAAAAATGATTTAAATGAAGTTTAATTTATCGTTAAGAATAATAGGAATAGTTATAATTATAACCATAATTATATTCATACCCTCTGCTTTTTAAGGTTATATCGTTGACAATGAAGTTGACATTCCTGATGTTTTTCTGCTTAAGATTTTTAACAAAGGATTCAAACATTTTTTCCCGGGTGTAATTATGCCTCACTACAAACAAGTTAGAATTGGTATATTTCACCAGGAGAAACGCATCAGTAACAAGACCGGCAGGTGGAGTGTCAATAATAATATATTCATACATCCCTTTTAATTTTTCAAATAAACGTGCTGTGACTTCAGAAGCTATGAGTTCAGAAGGATTAGGAGGTATATAACCTGCAGGTATCACATCGAGCATCTCAACATCTGTTTGGTAAATAATATCCTCCAGGTTGCAATTATTGCTCAGGTAAGCGCTCAAACCCTGTTTATCTTTAATGTTAAACAAATTATACAAGTTCGGACGTCTTAAATCAAAACTCACCAGGACGGTTTTCCTCTTATACATAGCAAAGCTGGTAGCCAGGTTGACAGAAACAAAACTCTTCCCTTCGCCTTGTGTTGCAGAACTTATCAATACAGTGGTTACTTTTTCTCCACCTGTAATAAACTGGAAATTAGTTCTTATCGACCTAAATGTTTCAGCAACAAGTGATTTAGGAAAATAATATACGATATTTTCAGTATCCTCCTTCTTGTGGCTTAAATTACCTAAAACCGAATATTCGGTTGTCTTTTCAATTGTTTCCAGATCAGTTATTTTATCATTAAAGTAATCTTTTAAAATGATAATCCCCCCGGGAATTAAAAATCCCAACAAAATGGCAATCAGATAATTTTTCTTTTGTTGTGGCGATACAGGAGAGTTACTTGCCAGGCGTGCTTCATCCAGTACTTCATGAACAGGTATATTGGCAGCTTTGCCTATTTCAGTTTGATAAGAATTTCTGCCTTCTCATTTTGCAATTGACTCAGGTGATCATATGAATTCTGGGTTAAAATACCCAAATCCATCAATTGCTGGGAAGAACGAAAACTCTCCAGTTTCTTTTCGGACTGCCTCAAAGAATTTGCAATATCATCAATCTGATTATCGATAAAAGCAACCGTTTTATTAGCAACTTCATTTTTTTTGCCTACCCTGTATTGGTGTTATATATCACTACTCTCCATCAAGGCTTGAAGACTTTTTGCATAATATGCTGGGTAGCACCGGCATTTTGGGAGATATAACTTCCTGCTGCTTTACCGGAATCCAGAAGGAATTTTTTATTATTTAAAAAACGATGCAATATTGTATGAAGAGAATCATAATCATCAATTGAAAAAGCTCCTCCTTGCTTAATTAAATCAATAGCCTCTTTAAATTTCCTGTGATTTGGCCCGAAGACCACTGGAATACCCCATGCAGCAGCTTCTGCTATATTATGTATTCCTTTGCCAAATCCCCCACCAATGTATGCAAAATCACCATAACGATACAAAGAAGCCAGTAATCCTATGCTATCAATAATTAATATTTCTGCTTCAGGAAGATTTTCTCCTTCTATAGTGGAATATCTATATACTTTAAAACCATCCAGACTGGATATTATACGCTCAATATTACTTTCTCCTACTTCGTGAGGTGCCACAATCATTTTGAAATCATTATCAGTCTGCTTAAAAAATTTAAAAAGAAGCGCCTCGTCTTTCTGCCACGTGCTACCTGCAATCAGCAATGGCATTTGACCCTTAAAATTTTCTATAGCTTTTATTTCCTTTGACTCCCCGGCAATCTGAGCCACCCTATCCAGTCTTGTATCGCCTGATAATGAAACATTGTTAAATCCAAAATTCTTCAACAACTCAATTGAACCATTATCCTGTACAAAAATCCATTTGAACCATCCTATCATTTTACGGAAAGGTCTTCCGTACCATTGGAAAAAATACTGGTTCTTACGAAATATTCCGGAAACAAGATAAACATCAACTTTCCTTCTGTGTAATTCCCTTAAAAAAAAGTACCAAAATTCATATTTTACAAAGAATACTTTCTCAGGCTTAACTTTTTGTAAAAATCTCCCTGCATTGACCGGTGTATCGAATGGCATATAGCTAACATAATCAGCGTATTTATATCTTCTTCTTATTGTATAACCTGAGGGGGAAAAAAACGTCAGCAAGATTTTATATTCCGGGTAATGCTTTTTTATTTTCTCAATCAATGGCCTTCCCTGTTCAAACTCTCCCAATGAAGAACAATGTATCCATATCAATTCTTTTTCAGCATCAATTCCTGATAAATCATTCCATATCAATGTACGCCCTTTAATGCTTGCCCTGGCTTTACCATTAAAAAAAGCTGCAGCTCTCAGTAGTAATATGAATATATAAATTCCAAATTTGTATAAAGTAATCATTGGCGTTTTTGGCAAAAATATAATAAAACGACTACCCAAAAAACTTATTAACAGCTTAATTGACAAGACTGTGTAAAATACATACTTACAGCATTTTACAAATACTAAACAATTGTTAATTATTACAAAATTTTATCAAAAACCCTATAAAAAGTCATTTTTTTCTTGAATTATTAAAATATTTTTTACTTTTATGGTACCAAAGTGCATTTTCTTGGTACCCCTATAACCCTAAAATTAACACTAAGGCCTTCAGTAACTCTCTGGAGGTCTTGATTTTTTGGAGACAATCATAAAATCCAATTCACAAAATTGCTCGTTAGTCACTTCATATTTTCCAATGTAAAAATCTTTAACTTCAACTTTATGTTTAGGCTGGGAGCTTTCTTCACAATATGTGTCATCCGTGGAACACCCCATATTAAAACTGCCTCCTGAAACATAAACCCAATCAATATCATCAGCTTCCTGTGTAAAACCTTGAAAAAATATCAAAATAAAAACCAATGTCCCGTTCAAAATGCGCATAATATAAATTTTATACTGTTGCTTTAAACTTTTCCCAGCAAATATAGTAATAGCGAAAATATAAAAGATAGTTATTAACAAACACAATAATACTTTTTGCAATTCCATTTTATACTTTTGCAGATAATCTTCTAAATAAATTTCTATCAATGGGAAAAAAGGATCAAATACATAACGAAGAGCTTGAAAAATCAAGAATATATAAAGAATATGTAGCTAAACCAACTCGTAAACAAGAAGAGCAGGTAAGTTTTGCGCATCGGTTTGCAGACAATGCAAAACACTCATTGGATGATTTCCTTGAAGGGATGGGGGAAGAGTATAATGAAACTTTGGAAATGGCCAGGTTCTTCTTCAGATACCTGGAAAACAAATTACGCCTCAATGAAAGGGAAAATCCCCCAACAAAAGAAGAAGTTAAAGAAGCCATAGAACAACTTAAAGACATGGGAAGAGTGGGAGTTTTTGCCTCTGTATCTATTTTACCTGGAGGTGGTTTATCATTACTTGGATTAGAAATTTTAGCCAGAAAGTTAGGTATAAAAAACTTCTCGTTCCTGCCTTCTGCATTCAGGAAACGTTTATATAAAAAAACAAAAAACGATAACTTAAAACATTAACTGGAACCTGAAACGTGAAACTTGAAACGTTTCAGTCCATCCGCACCCAATATATAAAAACTATAGAAAAAAGCTCGCTTGTAATGGGGACGCCCTTATCCGGCATCAAAAAATTTAATAGCTATCCCTAATCCTGGTAGATGAAAACAAATACCGAATACCAGCTTTTATAAATTATTCCAATAAACATTTTTCATTTTTTTAACATTTCGCTTGTAATAAAAGCTATCTTGGTGTGTCTAATTGTGAAGAATATAAACATAATCGTTAAACAAAAAACAAATAAGAAATTATGAACAAAGCGTTTAAACCTATACTTTTTGCACTTTCACTTCTGATTATTTTCACCAACATACACGCCCAACGAGGTCAAATGCAGGAAAATGCAGGAAAAGGAAATATAAAAGGCACAGTAAAAGTCATGCAAACAGAAGATCCACTGGAGTATGCCAATGTTGTACTTTATAAAAAATCAGATTCTTCAATAGTAACTGGCACCGTTACAAATGAAGAAGGCGAATTCAATATGTCAGACGTACCATTTGGAATGTATTACATGGAAATTGATTTCATCGGTTTCCATGCAAAGAATCTGCATGAGGTAAAAGTTAACCCAAAGTCACAGAAAGTAGACATTGGTACGGTATACCTGGAAGAAGCCTCCCAGGAACTTGAGGGAGTTCAGGTAACAGCAGACCGTGTCCAGGTTGAATACAAGGTAGATAAAAAAGTAATAAATGTTGAAAAAGATTTCAGCGCCCAGGGAGGTTCTGCTGTTGATGTACTGGAAAATGTCCCATCCGTCCAGGTCGATATTGAAGGAAATGTTGAGCTTAGGGGCACTGAGAATTTCAGGGTATTAATCAATGGGAAACCTTCTGTTCTGGATGGTAGTGATGCACTCCAGCAGATTCCTGCAAACCGTATAAGCAACATTGAAATAATTACTAACCCCTCAGCTAAATATGATCCTGAAGGAACCGGGGGAATTATTAATGTTATCATGAAAGAACAAAAAGAGAAGGGACTCAATGGAAGGATAAAAGCATCTGCAGGAGTAGGAGACAAATACGAAGCCAGTGCAAACCTAAATTACAAAACCGGCAGTGTTAACTTTTTTACCTCTTTGGATTATCGTGATTTCAATTTCGATATGACAAGAAACTTTGAACAGGAAAGATATATCTCTGAAGATTCAACTGCATCCCTTGACCAAAATATGGAAAGAACCATGAACCGAAGTGGATATTCCGTAAAAGGAGGGATGGATTATTACATAAATGATAACAGCACATTAACATTTTCAGCACAAACCGGTACGTTTGGTTTTGGAATGAATGCTTTCAGCAAAACATTACGAACAAATCCGGATTTTTCAAGGTATGAAATTTCCGATAGTTATTTCGATATCGATCGTAACTATTATACCCTGTCCATGGATTACCAGAATAATTTTGACGATAATGGACACCAACTGAATACTTCAATATTCTACTCAAATTCTTCAAATACTGATGAAAATTACTGGGACAATTTCTTAAGTAATGAAGAATGGGAATCAATAAATGAAACAGGTACCCGCAATGAAATTTACCAGGAGAGTAAAGAAGATGAGCTACAAGTGAAAGCAGATTATACCCGGCCTATCTCGAACAATGAACTTGAAATAGGATACATGGGCACATACGACCTAAGTAACGAAAATTACCTTACTAAATCTTATGAAAATGAACAATGGGTAACAGATGAGGGCTCTTATAATGAATACGATTTTCACAGGTTTATCCAGGCACTGTATGCAACATTTTCTGGTAAAGCCATTGGCATAGACTATAAATTAGGTTTGCGGGGAGAATATACCAACAGAGAACTTGAAAAAACTACGAACGAAAAATACACAATAGATCGCTTTGACATTTTCCCTTCTGCACATTTATCCAAAGAAATCAACAGTGGCGAACAAGTATTTTTAAGCTACAGCAAAAGAATACAAAGACCCCGGAGCTGGTTTCTTGATCCTTTCGAAAGACAAGCCAATGAATATACAATGAGAATAGGGAATCCAAATCTTGAACCCGAATATACAGACTCTTATGAACTCGGATATAAAAAATCATTCAATGGTTCCTTTGTATCCATTGAAACATATCACAGGCGAACACAAAATGAAATTAGCAGAATACAAACATTGGGTGAAAACGACAAAACCATAATGACTTTTGAGAATGTTGATGAAGAAAAATCCACCGGTATAGAAGCAACTATAAACGCAAGCATATTCAAATGGTGGAACCTGAATGCCAGCGGCAGTCTTTTCAGGTATTCACTAGAAGGAGATGTCTCCACCCAGAATGTTTCATCTGAAAGTAACAACTGGAACCTTAGGTTCAACAATAATTTAAGACTTCCATCAGACTTGCAGCTACAACTCACAGCCATGTATATAGGTCCTTCTGCTACCTCACAGGGTGAAAGAGAAGGTTTCTTTATGACAAATGCAGCAATTAAAAAATCATTCCTCGAAAATAACCTGACATTATCTTTAAGCGGAAGAGACCTGCTGCAATCAATGAATCATGAAATGACATCATCCGGACCGGGATTTAAGTCTTTTAACTACTTTGAAAGAGAATCCCCAATTTTTACATTTAGTGTGAGTTATTCTTTCAATAATTATAAAGAAAAAAGAAAAGAAAAAGACCCATCAGACCAACAATTTGATGAGATGGAATCATTCTAACCTTACTACAATAGATTAGACAATGCAAACAAAGGATTATCATTCTGTTCATTAACAATTTGATAATCCTTTGTTTATGGAATACGTTTTTTATCTTCTAAAATGAATAAACAAAATTACAAGAATTAATAAGCTAAAAGGAAATTAAACTTTTTCTACATATCTTTGTGTAAAAAGAACAATAAATAATATATGGGTCTGATTATTGAAGCCACCGAAGACACGCCTTTAGTAAAACTTGACGAAACTGGCTATATATTAATTGAAGGACGGTCTCTCCCTGAAAATGTTGCTCTCTTTTATAAACCCATTTTCAAGTGGATAGAGGAATATGTAAAAACACCGGCAGACAATACAAGCGTCAAAATTTTTCTTACATATTACAACAGCAGTTCATTTAAATGTATTAACGATATATTATACAAACTCAGAGAAATACACCCCAGCCATAGCATAAATATTGACTGGCTGTATGAAGAAGATGATCAGTCCATATATGAGACAGGCCTGGAGTTTAAAAATGAATTAGGCATCCCTTTTGAAATTATTGAACAACCTGTGATAGAGGAAAAGAAAGAAAAACTGAAGATAAAAAGTAAAAAAACCGGGAAATCCTTTGAAGTGACCAGAGAATACTGGAATTTAATCGTCCGCAACGGCCATGAAAAAGATTTTGATATAATCCAATAAATTTTTTTACATTATAAATTTTTTCCTTTATAATTTTCATTAACTTTATTTCCCTTTTTCTCAAATACTTAAAAATTTAAATTCAATGGATTCCGGGGATAATACATTAAAACTTATCGAAAAGTTATCGGATGCGTTATCCTATTTGCTTGAGCTAAAAAAACGCGGGCAATATCAAAAAGGAATTGAGCTTATAGACGACACCCTTGCAAATTACCTGGAATTTGACTCTTCAGAAACCAATATTCTTTCAGAAAAATTTATAGAAGAAGTGTCCAATAACTCTGGAAAGCTTACACATGAGATCGTAAACTCAATAGGTGATTTGCTCAATGAAAAAGGAGAATTGTTGTACAATCAAAACAGGTTAAAAGAAAGCAAAGAAATTTTAAAAAATGCACTGACCATATATTTTTTCCTCAATGATCAACAAGATATTTTTTCTTTTGAAAGGATGAACAAAATGGTATTGATTAACAATAAACTTTCCAACATTGACCTACAGATTGAATCTTAATATCACTTTACAATTCCTTGTTACTCGAACATAAGCAGGCTGAATGCCATAACTCCCATTCCTGCAATCAATCCGTATACAGATAAATGGTGTTCGCCATACTCTCTGGCTGAAGGTAGTAATTCATCAAATGATATAAACACCATTATTCCTGCAACAATGGCGAATAAAATTCCAAAAACAGTAGCATTTAAAAATGGCATCAGCAAAAGATACCCTATTAAAGCTCCAAGAGGCTCTGCTAATCCGGAAAAAAAAGAATAGATAAATGCTTTCTTCTTATTTTCGGTTGCATAATATATTGGAACAGATACTGCAATTCCTTCAGGAATATTGTGTATAGCAATAGCCACTGCAATGGCAATACCAATTTCTATATTATTCAAAGCGGCCGTAAAAGTAGCCAAACCCTCCGGAAAGTTGTGTATAGCAATAGCTAGTGCGGTAAACAAGCCCATTTTCATTAAGCGCGGGTCTTTAGGCTTTTTCTGCAAAGACTCAATATCTTCTACCAGACGAACTTCGTGTGGATTTTCTCGTTCCGGGATCAGGTAGTCAATAATCCCAATAAAAAGTATACCTGAAAAAAATGAAATAACCGTAATCCAATACCCTGCAGCCTCTCCCAATCCTTCAGAAAGGGATTCCTTAGCTTTTGGAAAAATTTCAATCATGGAAACATAAATCATCACACCGGCTGAAAAGCCTAATGCTAATGAAAGAAAGCGAGTGTTGGTAGTTTTTGTAAAAAATGCGATAACGCTGCCTATACCAGTAGACAAGCCAGCAAAAAGCGTTAATAAAAAAGCAAAAAGTACATTTTCCTCGAACATATACTAAATATTTGTAAGCCTAATCTTATTAAACTTCGTTATTATCAATGTTTTTCTCATATTCTTTATCTATAAGCAAACCAGGTTTTTTAGATGCTTCTACAGCCAATTTGTCGCACCGCTCGTTTTCCTTTACATTCGAATGCCCCTCAACCCATATAATTTCAACATCATGTTTTCTGTATTGTTCAAGAAACCGCTTCCACAAATCGACATTCTTCTTCTTTTTAAAATTCTGCTTCTCCCAGTTAAAAACCCATCCTTTATTAACTGCATCTGCGATATATTTAGAATCCGTATACAAAGTTATTTTATTCCCCTTATTTTTCATTGCTTCAAAACCTTTTATCACAGCAAGCAATTCCATTCTGTTGTTTGTGGTCTTTCTATACCCCCCGGATAACTCCTTGCGATGTTTTCCAGAAAGCAGCACAACTCCATAGCCGCCGGGGCCAGGGTTTCCTCTTGCAGCGCCATCAGTATATATTGTGATTCTATGTGCCATAAATGTAACGTGTAAAAAAAGAGGCTGCCGGGACAATAACCGGCAACCTCTAATTTATTTTTAAACCATTTTACTCAACAATGTCCATCTCTTCAATCAAATGTTTAGCTCCCGCAAACTTATCAATTACGAAAAGTACATATCGAATATCAACACTAATCGTCCTTTGTAGCTCAGGTTCAAATTTAATATCCCCACTCATCGCTTCCCAGTTTCCATCAAACGCAATTCCTGTAAGCTCCCCCTTTGCATTTAACACGGGGCTACCAGAATTTCCTCCGGTAATATCATTATTTGAAATGTAGCATACCCGCATCTCTCCGTCCTCGCCATAGCGACCGTAATCTTTCTTTTTATATAATTCCTTTAGTTTTGCTGGAACAATAAATTCTTCATCAGTAGGGTCTTCCTTTTCCATGACACCTTTGAGCGTTGTATAATAATCATAATGCACAGCGTCTCGTGGATAATAATCATCAATCTTACCATATGTCAGTCGCATAGTAAAATTTGCATCAGGATAAAAATCTTTATCCTCCTCCATGTCCATAAGACCAGCAAGGAATATTCTTTGTCCTTTACCCAGTTGTTCCTCAAAACTACGATACTGATTACCTATCTCTTTTATTTTACCTTGAATCGACTGCATTGCATTAAAAGCCGGATCGGACTCAAGAACTTCAGCATCAGGGTCTTCTAGGAAGTTGTTTACTCTATCCATGGAAGTAAACATTGAATTACTAAACATCTCATCAGCATACTTTTCAAAATCTCCATTATATAACTCTTCTATCTCTGAAAAAAGCTCAGGATGGTGGTCTTCATTAACATTTTTATAGAAAATTTCAAAGAGTGCAGCCATAATTCGCTTATCTGTTGGTGCATGATAATCTTTATAAAAATCTTCCATTCTGCCCTTAATATTTTCGACTTCAGCATCAATTGCCTCAGTGCTATCCGGGTTTTGTTTCAATGTTTGATATAAACCCATAAACCTCGAACTGAAAGGTATTATCTCCGCTCCCTGGAATAGTGCTTCAGACATATACGTATAGGTATGAAAATATGATTCTCTGTCTTCATAAGCTTCTGAAATCAGGCTCAATGCCTCGCCATATCTCTCTTTTCTTTCCGGTTTAGCATCTACCCAGTCTCTGAACTTATCTTCTAATTTCTTCTTCTCTTCCATCACTTTCAGTCTTTTCAGACCTTCATTCTGTCCAATGCTGTATTTATAGTAATTAGAACTACTGGAAAATTTAGAAGCATATTTTATACGAAGTTCTTCGCTGGCATCCATCGCTTCTTTCATTATTTCCTGCTTTTTCTCCCGCACTTTGATACGTGTAGGGTTAGTAATATTCATTGTTTCCTCTACACCGTAGGAAGTCATGTAGCGATTTGTTCCTCCCGGATATCCAAGAATCATAGAAAAATCTTCTTTTTCTACACCTTTAATGGAGATTGGGAAATGATGTTTGGGCTCTAAAGGTACATTTTCCTCTGAATATTCAGCCGGCTCTCCATCAGGAGAAGAATAAACTCTGAAAATAGCAAAGTCTCCTGTATGCCTTGGCCACACCCAATTGTCAGTATCATGACCAAATTTACCTATAGATTCCCTGGGCGCCCCCACCATTCTTACATCATCATATCTTTCGTAGATCATAAGATAAAACTGGTTGCCATTATAAAAGCTTTTCACATTTGCATTATAATGGGTGTCTTCAGTAGCTTCATCTTCAATTTGGGCAGAAACCTCACTAATCTTTTGTGCCCGCTCCTCCTCGGTCATATCATCGTCCAGCTCCGATACCACACGCTCTGTAACATCTTCCATTTTTACAAGAAAAGAAACAAACAACCCGTCAATCGGAATTTCTTCATCTTTACTCTGTGCCCAGAATCCTTCCTTAAGATAATTGTTTTCAGTTGTACTGTGTTCCTGTATAGCGCCGTATCCGCAATGATGATTTGTGAATATCAACCCCTGGTCGGATACAATTTCGCCGGTACAAAAGCCACCAAAATTCACAACTGCATCTTTTACACTTGATTGATTAATGTTGTAAATATCTTCAGCTGACAATTTTAATCCCATTTCCTGCATGCGATCCATGTTCATTTTTTCCAGCATAGTGAGCAGCCACATGCCTTCATCTGCTCGTACAGAAAAAATACTTGTCAACCAAATAAAAACTACTAAAAATGATACTTTTCTTTTCATAGGTACTAATATTTAATTTGATTTATAAACTAAAATTAATCGTATAAATAAACGTTTGAAAGAATAACAGACGAAAATACGCAAATATAATTTAAAATAAAAAAGTTAGGTTTGCAGAATCTTGACCAGTATAAAAAATGATATATTTACATAAGATACAGTCTGAATTGTGTCTCAAAACCAAATAACAACCAAATGCAGGGAAAGGCTAATATTAGGAAATACAGCTTAGAGGAGCTGAATGAATATTTTCTGCGGAAAGGAAGAAAAAAATTCAGGGCTAAACAGGTATACGAATGGTTATGGACTAAAGGAGTTACCACTTTTGACCAAATGACTAATCTATCTTCAGAAGACAGGGAGGAGCTGGCAAATGATTTTTTCATCCAAACAATCCAAATCCATCAGCAACAAAAAAGTTCAGATGGCACCATAAAACTATCATTAAAAACATACGACAATTATTTAATCGAAGGTGTTCTTATTCCAGCCGGTAACAGAACAACAGCTTGTATATCTTCACAAATAGGCTGCAAACTAAACTGCAGCTTCTGTGCAACAGGAACAATAAAGTTTAAACGCAATTTAACCGCAGGTGAAATTTTTGACCAGGTACAATACTTAAATAAACTATCTCTAAAGACATACCAATCAAGTCTCTCCAATATAGTTTATATGGGGATGGGAGAACCTTTGCTGAATTACCGGGAAGTAATGCAATCTATAAATTATATAACAGAAAAAGAGGGAATGAATTTCTCCCCAAAACGCATCACCCTCTCTACAGTAGGTTTACCTAATCAGATAAAGCAGTTAGCAGATAACAACATAAAATTTAACCTGGCAGTGTCTCTGCATTCCGCAATTGAAAAAACCAGAAGCAAATTAGTACCGGTTAATAAAAAATATAACCTGGAAGATTTAAAAGAAGCTCTGAAATATTTTCATACTCAAAGCGGAAAAAGAATCACCTTTGAATACCTTATGCTTGAAGGGATTAATGACAGTTTGGAGGATGCAAAAGCTCTTGCAGAATATTGCAAAAATTTTCCGGTAAAAATTAACCTCATAGAATTTAACCCGTATAGCGGATTAAATTATAACAAAACAAAGCCTGAAGATTTGAAAGCTTTCCAGGAATTCCTGGAAAAACGAAATATGATAGTGAAAATAAGGAAAAGCCGTGGGCAGGATATTGATGCTGCCTGTGGGCAGCTTGCAGGAAAAACACACCACAATAAATAAAAACAACAAACTCACATAGGATTTTTAATCCTGCTTATCTTCCTGATCTTCTTCTTTGGGCTCCGTAAAACTATATGCAATACCTCTTATTTCATAGGACGGCACTTCGCCAAAACCACCAGATGATTCTGTATGCGTTACTAATACATATTCAGCTCCCATATTCGCAGCCCGTCTTTTCATCCGAATTTTTGCATTTCGCTCTGCTGATTTAGGAGTTCGGGTATTGGTTCCCGAATTACCATGAACTTTACCAACCTCATAAAGATTCTTTACATCACTCTCATCTTCTGTTAAAACAACATTGCGCCAGTCAACAGATTCAACATCGCTTACCAGGGGATCGTTGAAAAATTCTTTTTTGCCAGATGCAAACATTACTTTATGAATATTTTTCGTCTTGATATACTGCATCTCATCATTTCCCGGCTCCTTATAAGCTATCTTGGTATACCTTACTCCTTTCACATCAACAAGCATTTTATCCTGCCCCAGCAGATAAATAGTATCAAGTTCAGGCTCTTCCTGCGAATAACCCGGGAAAGCATATAATAGTATTAAAAATAAAAACATTCCTCTCTTCATAACATCATCATTTTATAAAATCATTTCACAAAAAGTATACCGTTCAATTATTTCTTATTAATTTTTCTTGCATTATCTTATTTGTTTTTTTCATTCTGACAAAAATATCTAATAAAATTGAGTTGCAAAAATTAACCCGAATAATTCATCGTTAAAAAAATTTCTGAATAATGCAGATTAAAAACGATTCAAATCAAAACATAAGTACCCAAACAATGAAGAACTTACCCATTCGTATTCAATGAAAAAAGAAATAATTAACAAATTCAGCTTCACTTGTTGAAAAACAAATTCCACAGCAATTATTCTTTTATTTATTTTTACAAAAAATTCAAGATTATGGTTGAAAATTATTCTGAAGAGACTATCAGAACATTAGAGTGGAAAGAGCATATTAGAAAGCGTCCTGGCATGTATATCGGAAAGCTTGGCGATGGTTCTTCTCAGGATGATGGTATCTATGTGTTGATGAAAGAAGTGATTGACAATTCCATTGATGAGTATATGATGGGGTATGGAAAAAAAATTGAAGTTGAAGTAAAAGATAAAAAAATCAAAGTCAGAGATTATGGTCGAGGTATTCCTTTGGGAAAAATAAAGGATGTTGCCGCCAGGATGAATACAGGCGCAAAATACGATTCTAAGGTCTTTAAAAAGTCTGTTGGTTTGAATGGAGTAGGTATCAAAGCTGTAAATGCGCTTTCCAGTAGTTTTAAAATAGAGGCATTCAGAGACAACCAAACAACAAGCGTGGAATTTGAAAGAGGAGAACTTATTCGGGAGTCTGATAGTCAAACAACTGAAGAAAAAAATGGAACACTAGTTACTTTCTCCCCGGACAGTCAGCTTTTTGGGGATTATCATTATATTGAGGAATACATAGAGAACATGTTAAAAAATTATGTGTACCTCAATTCTGGTTTAACCATCATATTCAACGGTAACCCTCTGCGTTCTGAAAATGGGCTGAAAGACCTGCTGGAAGATAATATGAGCTCTGAAGGCTTATACCCTATCATCCACCTTAAGGGGGAAGATATTGAAATTGCCATGACTCATGGTAACCAGTATGGAGAAGAATATTACAGCTTTGTAAACGGCCAGCATACCAATCAGGGCGGAACACATCTTAATTCATTCAGGGAAGCTGTTGTAAAAACATTGAGAGATTTTTACCGGAAAGACTATGAAGCTTCTGACATTCGTACCTCAATAATTGCAGCCATCAGCATTAAAGTGGAAGAGCCGGTTTTTGAGTCACAGACAAAAACAAAACTTGGATCAAAAGAAATGGAGCCAGGGGGGCGTTCTGTACGAAACTTTATAATGGATTTTGTGAAAAATAAGCTGGATAACTATCTGCACATGAACCAGGAAACAGCAGATGCCCTGATTAAAAAAATCATTGCTTCAGAAAAAGAACGCAAAGAAATTAACGGAATAAAAAAACTGGCCAAAAAAAGAGCTAAAAAGGCAAACCTTCACAACAGAAAACTGAGAGACTCAAGGGTACATCTCAACAGTAATCATGAAAGAAGAATGGAATCTACCATCTTCATAACAGAAGGTGATTCCGCAAGCGGATCTATAACAAAAGCAAGGGATGTGAATACACAGGCGGTTTTTAGCCTGAAAGGCAAACCCCTGAATACTTTTGGGCTCACAAAAAAAATCGTCTACGAAAACGAAGAATTTAACCTTCTGCAAGCAGCACTAAATATCGAAGAAGGAATTGAAAACTTAAGATATAATAATATTGTAATTGCAACAGATGCGGATGTAGACGGAATGCATATCAGGCTTCTGCTGATCACATTTTTCCTACAGTTTTTTCCTGATCTGATAAAAAACGGACATCTATATATTCTGCAAACTCCTTTATTCAGAGTCAGAAACAAGAAAAAAACTTTTTACTGCTATAACGAAGGAGAAAAACAGAGAGCAATCAAAAAAATTGGTAAAAATGCAGAAGTAACACGTTTTAAAGGCCTGGGGGAAATTTCACCGGATGAATTCAAGCGTTTCATTCGTGAAGACATCAGGCTAGAACCAGTAAGGTTACATAAAGACGACACAATTAAGCAATTGCTTTCATTTTACATGGGAAAAAATTCACCTGAAAGACAAGATTTTATTGTAGATAATTTAAGAATTGAAGAACAGTTGGAAGAAGCATAAAATTTGGATAGGACAATGGATGAAAGAGAAAACAAAAAGCCAAACGAAGAAGAAAAAAACGAAAAATTAGAATACGACAGTAACGGAGAACCACTACACAGAATATCCCATTTATCAGGGATGTATAAAGACTGGTTTTTAGATTATGCATCCTATGTGATTCTTGAAAGAGCAGTTCCTCATTTAAACGACGGTCTGAAGCCCGTGCAGAGAAGAATTCTTCACACTATGAAGAAGATGGACGACGGGCGCTTTATGAAAGTAGCCAATATTATAGGATACACAATGCAATTCCATCCCCATGGAGACGCATCAATCGGTGAAGCACTGATACAGCTTGGCCAGAAAAACCTGTTGATAGAAACACAAGGAAACTGGGGCAATACAATGACCGGTGATAGTGCGGCTGCACCCCGTTACATTGAAGCCAGGTTATCAAAATTTGCCCATGATGTAGTATTCAATCCTAAAACTACTCACTGGAAAACTTCCTACGACGGAAGAAACCAGGAGCCAATTACCCTGCCGGTTAAATTCCCTTTATTGCTGGCTCAAGGCGTTGAAGGAATAGCAGTAGGACTCGCATCAAAAATATTGCCTCATAATTTTAATGAGCTAATTGATAGTGCAATAGCCCACCTGCAGGGAAAAGAATTCAAATTATACCCGGATTTCCCAACAGGAGGAATTGCAGATTTTTCAAAATACAACGACGGAAAGCGAGGAGGACAGGTTAAGGTAAGGGCAAAAATCGAAAAGTACGATAAAAGAACACTTGCAATAACAGAAATTCCGTACGGAAAAACTACAAATTCCCTTATTGATTCGATATTAAAAGCCAATGACAAAGGGAAAATCAAAGTAAAAAGGATTGATGACAATACTGCCGAAAATGTAGAAATCCTTATACACATTGCCAACGGAATATCCCTGGATAAAACAATTGATGCACTTTATGCCTTTACAGACTGTGAGGTTTCCATTTCTCCCAATGCTTGTGTCATTGACGAATACAAACCGCGCTTCCTGGGTATAAGAGATATGCTGAAAATCTCTACAGAAAAAACAAGGGACTTATTGAAACAGGAACTGGAAATAAAACATGACGAGCTACAGGAAGCATGGCATATGTCTTCACTGGAAAAAATCTTTATTGAAAACAGGATATATAACCATATTGAAGAGTGTGAAACCTGGGAAGAAATTATCGAGACCATAGACCATAAGCTTGAGCCGTTTAAAAAGATGCTGGTAAGGGAGGTGACAAGAGAGGATATTGCAAAGCTTACAGAAATCAAAATTAAAAGAATATCCAGATACGACTCTAAAAAAGCGGATGAATATATACGAAGCATTGAAAATGATATAGAAGATGTTAAACAAAAACTAAATAACCTTACCAGTTTTACAATTGAATATTTTAAAAATATCAAGAAAAAGCATGGCAAAGGAAAAGAGCGTAAAACAGAAATCAGAAACCTTGAAAACATTGAGGCAACAACAGTTGTCGTTGCCAACGAGAAACTTTATGTAAACAGGAAAGAAGGTTTTATTGGCACAGGGCTGAAAAAGGATGAGTATGTTTGTGATTGTTCTGACATAGACGAAATTCTCGTGATACGAAAAAATGGAAAATATATCATCACAAAGGTTGATGACAAAGTGTTTGTAGGCAAAGATATTGAGCATGTAAGGGTATTCAAGAGAAACGATGAGCGTACTATTTACAATATTCTTTACAGAGATGGGCTGAATGGAAAAATTATGATGAAACGGTGTCCCATCTCCGGAATTACAAGAGACAGGGAATATGACCTTACAAAAAGCACTCCTGGTTCAAAAATCCTCTATTTAAGTGCTAACCCTAATGGTGAAGCAGAAACCCTGAAGGTTTACCTCCATCCAAAACCCAGGTTAAAAAAACGTATTCTGGAGCTTGATTTCAGCGAACTGGCAATAAAAGGGAGAAACGCACAGGGAAATATCTTCACTCCACACGCAGTGCATAGGATAACCGTTAAAGAGGAAGGGGTATCAACCCTTGGTGGAAAACATATTTGGTTTGACAACGAGGTTCTCAGGCTAAATACTGAAGAAAAGGGAAAATACCTGGGTGAATTTTTTGAAGGAGATAAAATACTGGTGGTAACCAATGAAGGCACCTATAAATTCACAGATTTTGACCTGATGAACCATTACGAGGATAATATTTTCCTGATTGAAAAATTTGATGAAAACAAAGTGTACACAGCTATTTTCCGCGATGGTGAAACAGGATATTATTACACCAAGCGCTTCCGCTTTGAATATGGCATTAAAGAAATTAGTTTCATTGGAGAGCACGAAAACTCAAAACTACTCCATCTTTTAAAAGATAAATACCCCAGGATAAAACTAAAATTCGGGGGAAAGAACAAAAAACGTGAAGATAAAGAAATAACTCTGAGTGAATTTATCAAAGAAAAAAGTGTAAAAGCAAAAGGAAAAAGATTAACGGATGGAGAACTGAAGAAGATTAATATTCTTGAACCGTTGCCCGAACCGGAGGAAGAAAAGGAAGAGAACGAAGAAAGTGATAGATCACAGATGAGTTTGGAATTTTAACCACAGGCCATTTATACAAAGAAACAATGAAAATTTTTTTAATTGGATTTATGGGGAGTGGAAAAACCACTGCCGGGAGAAAGTTATCCTCCAGGTTAAACCTTCAGTTTATAGATCTTGACAATGCTATTGAAAAAGAAACAGGTATGACAGTCCAGGAAATTTTCAAACTAAAAGGAGAAGAATATTTCAGGGAAATAGAAAGTAAAACTTTAAGAAAATTATCCGGGGAAGATAATTTTGTGATGGCTACCGGTGGGGGAGCGCCCTGTTTTAAAGACAATATAGCTTTCATGAATAAAAAAGGTATTACGGTTTATCTCAAAATGAATACAGCTGAGCTAACATCACGGCTAAAAAAGGGCAAGGCTCAAAGGCCTTTGCTGGCAGGCAAAGACGATAAAGAAATGCAACAATTTATAGAATACAAATTGAAACAGAGAATACCTTATTATGAAAAAGCCCAGTTAATTACGGGGGGATTGAATTTAAATATTCCAACGCTAGCTGAAAAAATCAGGGGAATGGAACAATAACCCGGTTTTTTTATTGTCGAAAAACATAAAATATTGCTAATAAAACAATTAAAAAAATCTGTTGATAAAAAAAGAAAACAGGAGGCAATATGCCTTCAAAAAGAAAATTTTATTATAAAAAATTGTCTATAAGCGAATAACAAACTAGGTTGAAAACTTAAAATAAATGTTAATAAAACTCAATATTTAATCTTTGATGAGATAGTTTCAATTCATAACTTGCATATGCATCTACCAACTCAAGAATTTTCTAAAACACTAGCTATAAAAAAATAATATAAACTTATGTATGTAAAAGGAAAAGCAACAGAAGAAGAAAAACAAGATGCCAGGAAAGAAAATCAGAAGGTTAAAACGTATACCTATGATGAAGCCTTTAAAAGCTCCCTGGAATATTTTAAGGGCGATGAACTGGCAGCGCGAGTATGGACAAACAAGTATGCACTAAAAGACTCTTACGGGAATCTTTTTGAAAAGAACCCGGACGATATGCACCGCCGCCTGGCAAAAGAAATTGCGAGAATTGAAAACAAGTATCCAAATCCTCTTGGCGAAGAAGAGATTTATCATCTTCTTAAGGATTTCAGGTACATTGTGCCACAAGGCGGACCTATGGCAGGTATCGGGAATGACTACCAGATAGCATCTCTTTCAAATTGCTTTGTAATTGGGAACAAAGGCCCTTCAGACTCCTACGGTGGAATAATGAAGATTGACCAGGAGCAGGTTCAATTGATGAAAAGAAGAGGTGGAGTTGGACACGACCTTTCCCATATCAGACCTTCAGGAAGCCCTGTATTAAATAGTGCATTAACTTCAACTGGGGTTGTTCCTTTTATGGAAAGATTTTCAAACTCTACAAGAGAAGTAGCTCAGGACGGACGCCGCGGAGCTCTGATGCTGACAATTTCAATAAAACACCCTGATGCTGAGCATTTTATCGATGCAAAAATGGATTCAGGGAAAGTGACAGGAGCTAATGTATCGGTAAAAATCGACCATGAATTCATGGATGCGGTAATAAACAACAAGCCCTACCAACAAGAGTTTCCGATTTATTCTGATAATCCAAAATTTAAGCAGACAATAGATGCCCGGGAACTTTGGAACAAGATTATCCACAATGCATGGAAATCAGCAGAACCCGGCGTTTTATTCTGGGATACTGTTGTGAATGAGTCTGTTGCTGATTCCTACGCTGACCAGGGATTTCGTACTGTTGCAACAAATCCATGCGGGGAAATACCACTTTGTCCTTATGATAGCTGCCGATTGCTTGCTATCAACCTTTATAGCTATGTGGAGAATCCTTTTACAGAAAAAGCAAAATTCAATTTTGAAAAGTTCAGAAAGCACGTAAATTATGCACAACGCATAATGGATGATATAATCGATATTGAAATAGAAAAAATCGATGCAATTATTAAAAAAATTGAGAATGATCCGGAAGACTATGAATTGAAGCGTGTTGAACACAATCTATGGCAGAATATCAGGAAAAAAGCCATGCAGGGCAGAAGAACCGGTGTAGGCATTACAGCAGAAGGCGATATGCTCGCAGGTTTAGACCTGAGATACGGAAGCGAAAATGCCATCGATTTTTCTGAAGAGATACATAAAACAATAGCAATAGAAGCATATCGGTCTTCAGTGAACATGGCAAAAGAAAGAGGTGCTTTTGAAATATTCGACGCTGAAAAAGAAAAAGAGAATCCGCTCATCAATAGAATCAAAAAAGAAGATGAGGAGCTCTATGAAAATATGAGAAAATACGGAAGAAGAAATATTTCTTTACTTACCATTGCACCAACAGGTACAACAAGCCTGATGACACAGACAACTTCAGGTATCGAACCTGTGTTTATGCCGGTATACAAAAGACGAAGAAAAGTAAACCCAAATGATACGAATGCAAACGTTACTTATGTAGATGAGATTGGCGATTCATGGGAAGAGTATAATGTATTTCATCACAAATTTGTTGATTGGTTAAAAATAAACGGGTATGATCCAAAAGAAGTCAAAAAATATGATGATGATAAAATTGATGAAATCATTAAAGATTCGCCTTATTACAAGGCTACCTCAAACGATGTTGACTGGGTGAGCAAGGTTAAAATGCAAGGGAAAATTCAACAATGGGTAGACCACTCAATAAGTGTTACTATTAACCTACCTGAAAAAGCTACAGAAGAATTGGTTGGAGAATTATATGTTACAGCATGGAAAAGCGGCTGCAAAGGAGTTACAGTTTACCGCGAAAATTCCCGCTCAGGAGTACTAATCTCTAACAATAATAAAAAGAAAAATGATGAGCAATCGATTAAGAGACCAAAAATACTGGATGCTGAAGTGATTAGGTTTAAAAATGAAGAGGAAGACTGGATTGCTTTTGTAGGAATCAAAGACGGAAGACCTTATGAAATTTTTACCGGTCTGGCTGATGATGAAGTATTGCCAATACCGAAGTCCGTTACAAAAGGCAAAATAATTAAGGTTAAAAAAGAACCCGGAAAGAGTCGCTATGACTTCCAGTATACAGACAAATTTGGTTACGAAAACACCTTAGGCGGAATATCACACATGTTTAACACAGAATTCTGGAATTATGCGAAATTAATTTCAGGGGTTCTCCGTCATGGAATGCCCCTGCCGGATGTAGTAAACCTGGTCTCATCGCTTAGCTTAAATACAGAAACAATAAACACCTGGAAGAAAGGTGTTGAAAGAGCTCTTAAACGCTACATACCCGATGGAACAAAGGCAAGAAAAGGAACAAGGTGTGACAGTTGCGGCGACGAAAATCTGATATACCAGGAAGGATGCCTGATATGTCAAAGCTGTGGTTATTCTAAATGTGGGTGATTGTTACAAACCCCTGAAAACCAAGACTCTAAAACACATAATAAAACTGCCTGCAGATTATTTGCAGGCAGTTTTATTATATATTAATTTTAATCATCTAAAACCGATTATCCGGTATATTTCTGCATCAGACATCCAGGCTCACTTCCATTGAAATAAAAACTGTCTTTCATAAATTTATTTTTAACTTTTCATAGGTCATATGAAACTTATCATGGACGTTTCATATCCACTATTTACCCAGTTTCTTTTTAATGTTTTCCACCATCACTTTCGTCATCTTTTCCAAATCAAAGTCATCCTTCCACCCCCAGTCTTTTTGAGCAGCCTCATCACTGATTCTTCTTGGCCATGATTCGGCTATCTTTTGTCTGAAATCAGGCTTATAGGTAACTTCCAACTCCGGGATATACTTTCTGATTTCCTCAACCAGCTCTTTTGGTGTGAAACTGATTCCTCCAAGGTTATAACTGGAACGAACCTTAATATTTTCAGCAGGAGCTTCCATAAGCTGAATTGTAGCCTTCACCGCATCATCCATATACATCATAGGCAATGCCATATCTTCAGAAAGGAAACATTCATATTTTCCACATTTTATAGCTTCGTAGAAAATTTCTACAGCATAATCTGTTGTTCCACCACCAGCTTCCGTTTTCCAGCTTATTAAGCCGGGATATCTCAAACTACGAATATCGAGTCCGTACTTGTCATAATAATATTCAACCCATCTTTCACCAGCCAGTTTACTAATTCCATAAACAGTATTAGGCTCCATAATGGTCACTTGGGGAGTATCCCATTCAGGAGTACTTGGACCAAATGCACCCATTGAACTAGGCCAGAAAATTTTACTCATCGATTTTTCACGGGCAACATCTAAAACATTAAACAGGCTATTCATATTTAAATCCCATGCCCATTTCGGATTTTTCTCCGCATTCCCGGAAAGTATAGCTGCAAGATGATAAATCTCAGCAATACTATATTCATCAATGATTTCAGCAACGCGCTTTTTATTCATTGCATCCAGATTCTCAAAAGGACCACCTTCCATAACTTCTTCAGAAGCCATTTTAATATCCGTTGCAACTACATTTTCAGCTCCAAAACGACTGCGTAATTCGAGGGTAAGGTCTGTACCAATTTGACCTGCAGCTCCAATGACAAGTATTTTCTTCATATTCAAAGTTTTATTTGTTTTACTTCTTCATTCTGTTTGCGAATATAATATAAATCAAAAATTTATAAGGTGATTTATAACATGTAAAAAATTTCATCAACAGATAATGTACGCCGGGAATAAAGATTCAAAGACCTGTTAGATAATAAATGTTCGATTTTTTGATTTTTGACAGAGGTTATATATACAGCTTCACCCCCGTATACATAAACTAAGCAATTGTCAAATTAAGAGGGTTTTAACTATCCGTGTTAATCCCTGCCCGTCCAGGCTGGCATTGCATCTGCATCACCGTGTCCGCCTTTCGACAGATCAACATTCCAACAATTACAGACGCTGATGACGCAGATATAAAGCCTGCCTGACCGGACGGGCAGGGATTCTCGCGGATTTTTTATCGTTTTCAAATCTATGCAATTGAAAATTATTGATTAAATTTACACGGCAAAA
>JBKGZD010000010.1:0-33773 GCA_046545795.1 Bacteroidales bacterium
AAATTTTGTATTTCAAATTTATTTCCAAAAATTATCACTAGTGTGTTCTTTTCATTAAGATTTAAATATCTTTGCCATTTGATTTTATAATATCAGGAAACGAGGAGGACAATGGAAAATATCCGCAACTTTTGTATACTTGCTCATATTGACCATGGGAAAAGTACTTTAGCAGACAGATTACTACAGCTTACAAAATCCGTTTCAGACAGGGATTACCAGGACCAGATGCTTGATGACATGGACCTTGAGCGTGAGCGTGGGATAACAATTAAAAGCCACGCGATTCTTATGGATTACTTTAAGGATGATCAACACTATTTCCTTAATCTAATAGATACTCCTGGTCATGTGGACTTTTCATATGAGGTTTCACGCTCAATAGCAGCCTGTGAAGGTGCTTTATTGGTTGTGGATGCAGTACAGGGAGTGCAGGCCCAGACCATTAGTAATGTTTACCTGGCTGTGGATCATGATTTGGAGATTATCCCTGTGTTAAATAAAGTCGACCTGGAAGCAGCAAAAGTTGATGAAGTAAAAGACCAGATTGTTGAACTGCTTGGATGCGACAGGGAAGAAATTATTGAAGCAAGTGGAAAAACAGGTTATGGAGTGGATAAGGTTGTTGAAAGAATTATTGAAGTCATTCCTTCCCCATCAGGAAATACAGAAGCTCCATTACAAGCAATGATTTTTGATTCTGTTTTTAATTCATATAGAGGCATTATAGCGTATTTTAGAATCTTCAATGGTAAAATTCAGCACGGGGATCATGTAAAGTTTGTAAATACCGGGAAGGATTATTATGCTGATGAAATTGGAGTGCTGAGACTGGAAAAAGAATCACGGAAAAAGCTAAGCGCAGGTGATGTAGGTTATATTATTTCCGGGATAAAATCATCCAAAGAAGTAAAAGTGGGGGACACGATTACCCACTTTAACAGACCATGTGATAAAATAATTTCTGGTTTTGAAGAAGTTAAACCTATGGTATTTGCCGGTATTTACCCTGTAGATGCTGATGATTACGAGGAACTTCGAAATTCCCTGGAAAAACTTCAACTGAATGATGCCTCTCTAACCTTTGAAACAGAATCCTCAGCAGCTTTAGGATTTGGTTTCAGATGCGGTTTCCTCGGGTTGCTTCATATGGAAATCGTCCAGGAAAGATTGGACAGAGAATTCGATATGGATGTGATAACAACGGTACCTAATGTTTCCTATAAAGTTATCACAACGGAAGATGAGGTATTAGAGGTGCATAATCCCTCGGGACTACCCGATCAGAAATTTATTGAACGTATAGAAGAACCCTATATTCATGCGCAGATTATAACACATTCGGATTTTATCGGGCCAATAATGACTTTATGCCTTGATAAAAGGGCTACTTTGAAAAACCAGGTGTTTCAACCGAACAATAGGGTAGAAGTATCTTTTGATATGCCCCTGGCAGAGATAGTTTTTGATTTTTATGATAAACTGAAAAGCATATCAAAAGGTTATGCCTCGTTTGATTATTACCAGACAGGCTATAAAGAAGCAAAACTGGTGAGGTTAGATATACTTATCAATGGTAATATGGTCGATGCATTGTCAACACTTATCCATAGGGACCATGCCTATTCGTTCGGCAGACGGATTTGTGAAAAACTGCAGGAACTAATTCCTCGCCAGCAGTTCGATATTGCTATTCAAGCTGCCATAGGGTCAAAAATTATTGCAAGAGAGAACGTTAAAGCACTTCGTAAAGACGTGACAGCAAAATGTTATGGCGGTGATATAACCAGAAAAAGAAAACTGCTCGAAAAACAGAAAAAAGGAAAGAAAAGAATGCGCCAGGTAGGAAATGTGGAAGTTCCACAGTCTGCGTTTATGGCGGTGCTGAAACTGGATTAAGTATAATTTTTTATTAAAGAATACCAGCCTTTAGTCAGGAAACCTTATAAAGGGAGCTTTTTTTGTGAGACTGCGAATATGCAGAGTTGCCTAAGTGTATTGGAAATCTTGTTAATGAATAAAAATGAGATTGCTTGTTGAGAATTGCTTCGCTTTCCCTAAATTGAAATTGTTTTTCACCTTTATCTAATTTGTTATAATTGCCACATCGGGTTATTATTTCCATGACTTTTTGAAAATAATATCAAAGCCACTGTTTATTCTTTGGTTGGTAGCTTGAAGGAAAAGCGACCTCACCTGTTTTCAACATTGGTACACCCGAAAATATAAACCTGTTTTTGGCCCTTGAAAAACTGATTACTTTTGATATTTTCCCCTTAGATCATCCTGTTCTTTTCTTAAATCCAAAAATGGATATTTTTGCATCAACTGTTTGATTTTTTCCTGTTGCTTATCAAGAAAGGTTTTATATTCGCTGGAATCCGCTTTAAAAGGTCTGTGCTCTATGGCTTTCTGAATTTTTTCCACCTCTTTCATTATGCTATGGGAAGACGTGCTGACATAGGTATCTGAAAATCTTTCCCAGATATACTGTATGCCGGTCTTGTTTAGGTGTGTCATATCCTCAGAGTAAAAGCGATAATCCCTCAGCTCATCCATCATAATTTCATAAGAGGGGAAATATTTTATCTCCGGGAAGCGGTCTAAAAGTCTGTGAATACTGATAATTAGATTTGATTTGCTTTTTTGATTTTCTACAAGTCCATCTTTCAAATGGCGTACTGGACTGACTGTGAATAATATTCTTACATTAGGATTAAAGCGGTAGATTTGATGGATCAGGGTAGCATAACTATCCACAATTTCCTCTGCCGGAATGAATACCCTTTCAAAATACTTTGCCGGCAGCTTGTGGCAATTTGCTACTATCATGCCGTTGCTTCTCAGCTTATATGCCCATGATGTCCCGAAAGTAATGGTTAAAAGGTCAGTGGTTGAAAACCATTCTGAAGCTTGTTGAATAGAACTTGAAATATTTTCATAGACTTTTTCTTTATCTGGTCCTGAAAACTCCGTCCCATGATAGAAACTTATCCATAGGTCGTTATAATGATGAAGGTCTTCTATCGAAATTTTCCTGTTTCCCATTATTGTCTCCAGTGCATTTTTTACAGAAACAGGATTATACAATACGCCAAAGGGATTGATCAGGGTAGGTAGTTTATAATACTTAAGCTGATTCCCTACATTATCACTAAAACAAGACCCCAGTAGCAGCGTTTGTTTCTGGTAATCAATTTTGAATTCCGATTCCGGTATATTAACTGGTGTGCGAAACTGCATTTTTTTAATTTTTAATAATTGTTGAATTTATCCATTCCATTATTTTATCGAATACTGCCTCATTGTTGATTTCATTATGCAGTTCATGGTAATAATCAGGCCATGATAGAAATGTAATGTCTGCACCTGCACTTTTTGCTTTTTCTGCAAATTTTTTGCTTGTTTTCCATGAAGTTATAAGGTCTCCTGTTCCATGCATGAGTAGGGTGGGGGTGCTCAGTTCATTGGCATTCTTCAGGGCGCGTCTTGCTGCCTTTTCACCACCAAAAAATAGTTGAGGAGTGATGAAACTGTGAGTCAGGGGATCATTTTCGTAATCAATAACTACCTGGGGGTCATGCGATAGCATATTAATATTCAACTTGCTGTCTTTGATGTGTTTAGGTGCAATGAATCTTAATAAACGGGCAAATAATACAGTTATCGTTTTTGGCTTTGTGACAAGTTTTAACCATGGAGAAGTTGATATAATACCTGAAACATTGTGTTTCCGGGAAAGAGCATAGTTGAGTACCAGGTTTCCTCCGAGGCTTTGCCCGTATAAAACTACAGGTGAATCATCCTTATTATCAATGCTTTCAAGGCATGTTTCTATATCGTCAAGTAGATATTGGTAGGAGGGAGTATGTCCCCGTAAACCCTCTGCTTTTCCATGTCCTCTGTAATCCATAGCATAAACCTCTATTCCTTTTTCTGCGAACAGTTTTGCCCAGTGGATATATCTTCCGGAATGTTCACTGAAGCCGTGAATCAATACCAATATGGCTTCAGGCTTTTGTGGAGTTGAGAAATGGCGTGCATACAGTTTTATTCCGTCTTTTGCAGTGAGTGTATATTCTTTTTCCTTCATAATATCATTATTTATTGACAAGGTTGGGTTCAGGTTAACACAATTTATTCTGAATACCAGCCTTCTATTTCTTTCAGGTTGTGTCTTACTCAGCTTAACCTTTAAAATACATAAATTTAAGGCAAAATAATTCAAATAGAAAGTAGAATCTTTTCAGCACAGGATTATTTTTGTAAATTTGCACTCCGTTGGCCCGGTAGTTTAATGGATAGAACACCAGACTTCGGATCTGGGTGTTGGGGGTTCGAGTCCTCCCCGGGTCACAAAAAAATACCCCTTTGAAATCAGAGGGGTAATTTTTATTAAGTGCCCACACAGGGGGATCTTTTCTGAAAATATTATCCATTGCTCTCCGATATGCTTATCCCGGCTTCATTCATAACTTCTTTCAATGTCCAGTCTTTTTTTGGATATATATCGTCGGAATTTCTTGACTGAATGCGGACAAGGTAATATTTATTGTTTTCGTAAACAATGGTGTCGCCAACGCTCAGTATTTTCTGGTATTCTTTAACTTCTGTCATGATCTTGGTTTTAAAGTATCAATTGTTTCAACAAATATAAGGTAAAGAAGTTTACTTAGCTAAATTCATTTTTAATCAGTTGTTGTATTAACGTTACAAGAGAATTGTAAATTGCTCAGGTTGCTTGCAAATTGTGTATTCTATAATAGTTTTTTTATTGCTCCTCTGTTGTATCATCCTTTTTATTTTTTGAAAAAGTTCTTATAAACCAATTTTGTCTTACTGTTTCAGAAGATTCTTTAAGTTCTCTTGCTGCCTTATCAATACTAATTAGTGTTTTCTGTAAACTATCAGCAAAAACACTATCCACCAGTAGCTTGTTCATAAAGCCTTTTCCTCCTTCAACTTCTTCCGTAATTTTTAGTAACTTATCAGAAATATGTTTTGATTTTTCACTTGTGTGTTTAATATTATTGGTAATTTCATCGATACTTTGAGAAAAAGTAGTATCTGTATACATTTTTCCGAATATACCTTCTCCCTGATTGAGTTTGGTAGAAAATTGTTCCAGGTTTTGTGTAGCACGGAGCAGGCTAATTCCAGCGGTATCAAACTTTTCTGCCATTATTGTATCGGATAATAATTTACCTAAAACTCCTTTATCATCATTGATTTTTCCTGTGATTTGTGTTAGTGTATTTGTCATTTGTGCTGTGTTACTGCTTATTTTATCCAGGTTGTTTGTAAATGTAGTGTCTGTAAATACTTTACCGAAAATACCTTCTCCTTGATTTATTTTACTGGTTATTTCAGCTAAATTTTTAGTTACTTGTGTTGTGTTTTCGCTTGATTTTTTTAACTCTTCCATGATTTCATCAATGTTGATGGCTTCTATGGTTTCCAGTGTTTCGCCATCTTTAATCCTGGGAGCTGATGGGGTGCCGGGTGTTATATTCACTACTTTGTTCCCCATTAAACCTTCTGTCCCTATTTCTAACTTTGAATCCTGCCTGATAAATTTCTGAACATTCGATTCTGCTGTAATCTCTACTAATACAAGGGTATCGCTGATTAAACGGATGTTGGAAACTGTGCCCACATTAATACCGGAATACCGGGCGTTGTTCCCAATTTTAAGTCCGCTGACATCTTTAAAGACCCCTTTTATCAAGAATGTTTGCCCAAACAAGTTACTCTGTTTTCCTACTGTATAGATTGCATAGGCGAAGATGACTAAACCTATCAGAATAAATAAAGTAAGGCGTATAACTTTTGCCGTTGTTAGTTTCATATTTTATATTATTTAATAGTCGTTTTTATTTTATTTAAAGAATCTTTTAATCCATGGATCGTCACTTCTTTCCATTTCATCGAATGACCCTGAAGCGTAAAAGATACCATCCTTGAGTACATATATCTTGCTAGCTGTAATTCTCACGCAATTAATATCGTGCGTAATGATTAAAGAAGTTGTTTCATATTTTTTACTAATCGATAATATTAAGTCACTGATTTCTTTTGATGTTATAGGGTCAAGTCCTGTTGTAGGTTCATCATAAAATATAATTTCCGGTTTCATAATAAGCGTACGTGCCAGGGCAACTCTTTTTTTCATTCCTCCGGAGAGCTCTGCGGGCAATTTATCAATTGCTTCACGGAGATTTACATTATCCAGGACTTCATAAATCAGGCTGTTTATTTTCTCTGTGTTTTTTGTTATAAAATTTCTTTTAATCGGGAATTCCAGGTTTTCCCTAACAGTCATACTATCATACAGTGCACCGCCCTGGAAAAGAAAACCAATATTTTGCCGGATATTTTTTAATCCCTCAGGATCCTGTTTTAGTAAATCTTCTCCGAATATTTCTATTTTTCCGGCGTCTGGCATTATAAGCCTGACAAGACATTTAATAAAAACCGATTTACCTATTCCGGATTGCCCAATTATAGCAATGTTCTCTCCTTTTTTTACATCTAAGTTAATATCCTTGAGGATTTCCATTCCATCAAAGGATTTTTTCAGATGTTCAACCTTAATAATTTCGTTTTTATTATATGTTATATTATTCTCCATAATTCGTTAAAATTGGAATGTACTTACAGATTGAAGTTGTACTGCAATCAGGTCTATTATGAATATTGCAACAGATGACATTACTACAGCAGCATTAGCTGCCCTTCCTACACTTTCAGTGCCAGACCCGGAAGTATACCCTTTGTAACAACCTATTATTCCAATTGCAAAACCAAAGAAAAATGTTTTAAGGGTTGAGGGAATAATATCATTATAATGTATTGGTGCAAAAGCATCCGACAAGAAAAGCACTGGGCTGATTTCTCCATGCATGTTTATAGCAACATAAGAACCCAGGAAAGCTACAGCATCTGCAAAGAAAACAAGCAGGGGAAGCATAAGTGTTGTTGCCAGTACACGAGTGGCAACAAGGAACTTCATTGGATTGGTTCCTGAAACATCCATGGCATCTATTTGTTCTGTGACTTTCATAGACCCCAGTTCAGCGCCAATGCCGGAAGCCATTTTTCCTGCGCATATCAAAGCAGTGACAACAGGCCCGATTTCCCGGATAATTGAAACTGAGACCATACTTGGTAATATATTTTCAGCGCCAAATTCTGCAAGAACCGGGCGTGACTGCAATGTCATAACCAATCCCAGGATAAAAGCAGTTATAGCTATCAGCGGTAAACTGTTATATCCTAACACATAAAACTGCTTAAACATCTCTTTGTATTCATATGGAGGGTTAAATACCTCCGAAAAGAATTCTGAAGTAAACTTAAATAATGCTTTGAGATCAGATAATAAACTATATCTCTTGTTGTTATCCATTGGTTATGAATTAATTATAATACAAACAGTAAAACCGATTTAACCAGAATAATTCATGAACTATTACTATTTCAGTGTTCAACAGTATTTAACTCATAATTATAACACTTTATGAATCATATAGGTTTATTTTATCAAAATTAAAAATAAAATATATAAGAATTACTTTTATAACGCATTATTTGTAATATGGATTAATCTATTAATCTATAGCCTTTGCTGAAAGGTAAAAGGCAGCCTTTCGCTGGCGTTAATTTCAATATGAATTTGCAGAGTGTATAAGGGATAAAGAAGTCTGGTCTTAGATGGATTTTCTTGCTGTTTTAAAATTGTTATAGTGTTGATATTTAGCTTTTTATCCTAAATATAGAACTAACATGAGAAAAATCATATGAAGGCGTAAAATATTAATTGAAATTTACTTAATAATTAATTAACATTACTTAACTTTGCAAACAGTAATAATGCGGAAAAGCATTACAATAAAAAGCGATGCATATGAAACAATCTTATGTTGTTTTATGTGCATTTAAAATTTATAGAAGTTCCTTTACAAAACTTTAAACTTTTACTAAATTCAATTATTTATGAGTAAAAAAACAGATGTCATCGAACGGGAAGAAGTCGTTGTAAGATTTGCAGGCGACTCGGGAGATGGCATGCAGTTAACAGGAACCTTATTTTCAGATACATCAGCATTCATTGGGAATGATTTATCAACATTCCCGGATTACCCTTCTGAGATTCGTGCCCCTCAGGGAACTATTGGGGGAGTTTCAGGTTTTCAGGTTCATTTTGGCAAAAAACGGGTAAACACCCCGGGTGATTATGCAGATGTATTGGTAGCTATGAACCCCGCGGCGCTGAAGGCTAATGCAAAGTGGGTGAGAAAAGGGGGTACTATAATCATTGATATTGACAGTTTCACTGATCGTGGCTTAGAAAAAGCAGGCTATGAAACTGACGATCCCATTAAAGAGGATAAGCTGGATGGGTATAATGTGATTAAGGCCCCAATTACTACTCTAACGCAGGAAACATTGAAAGATGTTGGGTTAGACCCAAAAAGTATTCTGAGAAGCAAGAATATGTTTGCTCTTGGGGTTGTTTACTGGCTGTTTGACCGCCCACTGAAATACACAGAACAATTTTTCGAAAGAAAATTTAAGAAAAAGCCAAAAGTTATTGAGGCCAATAAGAAAGTTTTAGAGGCAGGATATCATTATGCCGAAACTGTTGAATTACTGAGTCCTACTTATAAGATAAGCCCGGCTGAAATAGAGAAGGGCACCTACAGGAATATTGATGGAAATACCGCTACTGCATGGGGCTTTATAGCTGCAGCAGAAAAAGCAGGATTAGAGTTGTTTTGCGGATCTTATCCTATTACGCCTGCTTCGGAAATTTTACAGGAGTTGTCTGCAAGACGTGACATGGGAGTTAAAACTTTTCAGGCAGAAGATGAAATTGCTGGGATTTGTACAGCGCTTGGTGCCAGCTTTGCAGGATCTTTAGCGGTTACAACTACTTCCGGGCCTGGATTGGCTCTTAAGTCAGAAGCTGTTGGTCTTGCTGTTATGACAGAACTTCCTATAGTAATTGTCGATGTTCAGCGAGGAGGACCATCAACAGGTCTGCCAACAAAACCAGAGCAATCAGATTTAATGCAGGCTTTATACGGAAGAAATGGCGAAAGCCCGGTGGTGGTTTTTGCGGCTAGTTCTCCTTCAAATTGTTTCTATTATGCATTCCATGCCGCTAAAGTTGCACTGGAACACATGGTGCCAGTTATTCTTCTTACCGATGGTTTCCTTGCTAATGGTTCAGAACCATGGAAAATACCCAAAATGAAAGAATATCCTGAGATAAAAGCTCCAATAGTGCCGGAAGGTGAAAAGGGATGGATGCCTTATGCCAGGGACCCTGAAAAATTATCCCGTACATGGGCGATTCCTGGAACACCAGGATATGAACACAGAATAGGTGGCCTGGAAAAGGATGAGCTTAAAGGTAGTGTTTCTCATGATCCTCATAACCACGAGAAAATGGTGTATCTGAGAGAAGAAAAAGTGAACAGGGTAGTTGATGTAATCCCCGATCAAATTGTAGAAGGAGAACAGGAAGGTGATATCCTGGTTGTAGGCTGGGGTGGAACATATGGGCATCTCAAAACAGCAGTTGATGAAATGAGGGAGGATGGCGCAAAATTGGGACTGGCTCATTTTAACTATATAAAACCGCTGCCTAAAAATACAAATGAAATTTTTAAACGGTTTAAGAGGATTCTGGTTTGTGAATTAAATCGCGGACAATTCGCCGACTATTTACGATTGAATCATCCCGGGTTTAATTACCTTAAATATAATAAGGTGCAAGGAAGGCCTTTTACAACTGTTGAGATTAAAGAACATATCCAAAAATTATTGGAGGAGTAACCTTATGGCTGAAAATAAAACAGAGCAAAAATATACAGCAAAAGATTTTAAAAGCGACCAGGAAGTAAGATGGTGTCCTGGTTGTGGTGACCATGCAATTATGACCGCTATTCAGCGTGCAATGCCTGGTATGGGTATCCCAAAAGAAAACTTTGCCTTTATTTCAGGGATTGGTTGTTCTTCCCGATTTCCTTATTATATGGATACTTATGGGTTTCATAGTATTCATGGAAGGGCTGCAGCTATTGCTTCCGGAACGAAATCAGCAAATCCGGAACTAAGTGTTTGGCAGGTTACAGGTGACGGCGATTGTATGGCTATAGGAGGGAATCATTTTATCCACTCGGTGAGAAGGAATATTGATATTAATATTATCATATTTAATAATGAAATTTACGGACTGACAAAGGGGCAATATTCGCCAACTTCAAAATTTGGTTCCGTAACTAAAACTTCACCCTATGGAACAATCGAACCTCCATTTCATCCGGGAGAACTTGTTATTGGTTCCCAGGGTAAGTTTTTTGCCCGTTCTGTTGATAACAATGTTAAGCTTAACCAGGAAATATTTCTGGAGGCTGAAAAACACAAGGGAACATCTGTAGTGGAAATTCTACAAAATTGTGTCATATACAATGATAAGACTCATGCTGCTATTTCTGATAAAAAGTATAAAGACGAACGTCAGATTGTATTGAGACATGGCGAGAAAATGATTTTTGGAAAAGAAAGAGACAAGGGTCTTGTATTGGATGGTCTTAAGCTTAAAGTTGTAGAAATTGGCAAAGATGGTTATACTGAAGATGATATCCTCGTACATGATGCCAAAGAGCCGAATCCGGGAGTACATCAAATGCTTGCTAATATGCGTTATCCTGAATATCCGCTTGCAGTTGGGATTATAAGAGCAGTGGAACGTGATACTTATGATAGGCTGATGGAGAAACAGGTGGAGCACATGAAGTCTCAATCTGAATACAAATCAATGGATGATCTGCTTAATAGTGGTAATACCTGGGAAGTGAAATAAAACAGATATTATACATACTTGAAAAGTGGTTGGTGTTATTTGTCATCAACCACTTTTTGTTTTAGAATTTTTGTCCTTTCAGGTGATCGTACTTATTTCCCGAAAAATCAATATATTCACCCATCAAGTTAGCTGTAAGGCATGAATGTACAGGGAGAAATCCTATAAAATCTCCAATATTAAATTTGTTGAAAATATCCGGGGTTACTGCTATAGTACCATGTTCCTGGGAGAGTTTGGTTATTAGCATTTTATTTGACCAGGGAATCCATCCTTCATCACTTAGTTTTATGCCATACCCATATATAGGCTTTTCTCCTTCCATAAGGTATTCTTTTGAGAAGTGAACCGCACCACCGTAAATTATAAGCGTACTTTTGTTTTCATGTTTTGCAACAATCGGACACGCAAGACAGATGGCTATATCTTCAAGCTTGCATGCCCCGGATTTATATTGTTGAAGATCATAGAAAACAAAGTTGCCCGGTCTTATCTCATCCGCATCATAAAATTCATCTGCCAGAGAACAGCCAGGCGTATCACCTATTGATAGCTTAAGGGAGTGCGAATCCTTTTTTATGCGTTTTCTTATTTCTGAAAGTTTATTTATGGATGAGCGATGAATGTCTATGATTTCTTTTGTTGAAACTGCTTGATACGTGTGTCCTGAATGAACTAGTAAGCCTGTAAGAGTGGTCTTTGGGAATTTTTCTATTCTCTCGGCTAGTGCTTTAATTTCTTCTGTATTGCTCCATTCTATGCCTGTTCGACCATAACCGGCATCAATTTTTATGTATATTCCTACATTATTAATTAACTCCCTCTCTAATGCAATTAATGCATCTTTGTTTTCTATGGTAAGATAAAGATCCACTGATGAGGATAACTTGTTGATATCCTTTATTTCATTGATGTTTAATGGAAAGGCAATTAAAATATCATTCCAGCCACTTTTGGCAAAGTATTTTGCCATTTCAACCGATGATACAGTTATTTTTTTAACTCCTTTTTCTTTAAACCATTCACCAATCATTCTTGATTGATGCGTTTTAAAATGTGGACGAAAATCAAGATTGTTCTTATCTGCTTTTTCTTTCATAAAAGCAATGTTTTCTCTTACTTTTTGTGGATCCAGCAGAAGTGTTGGTGTTGTTAAATTCATATATTTAATTTTTTTGTTTTTTCTATCCACGAAAGGAATAACTTATGAATTATTCAGACTTAAATATTTTTTTCAAAAATAGGAAATTTAACTTATAATTTAAAATTGTTCTAAATAATAACTCTATTGGTTAAAGATGATCTTAAACATCTGTTATTAAATAAACATATATATATTTGTAGCGAATTTGGGAAATAAGATAAAAATGGCAAAAAACCTAATCGAACATAAGGGGAGAATTGAAAAGATTGAAGGAAATAAGATAAAGGTTAGATTTACTGCTATATCAGCATGTGCTTCATGTCATGCCAAAGGAGTATGTACCGCTTCTGATATGGAAAATAAAGAAGTTGAGGTTATTGCCGAACCAACAAATTATAATATTGGAGAGCAGGTGAATATTGTCTTACAGCAATCGCTAGGTTTTAAGGCCCTTTTGTACGGTTATGTTTTTCCGTTTTTCCTGTTACTGATAGCTTTGATAATTTTATCTTTCATTTTCAAAAATGAGCTTATAGTTGGAATTGGAGCACTTAGTGTTTTAATTCCTTATTATATATTACTGTATTTTTATAAAGACAGGTTGCAAAAGGTTTTTTCTTTTAAAATTCAAAAATTGAGCTAAATTTAGATTTATATGACAACAGAGGTATTGTATACGATTGTTTCTTTAAGTTCCTTAGGAGCTATAGCGGCAATAATTTTGTATGCTGCTGCCCGGAAGTTTAAGGTTTATGAAGATCCGAGAATTGACCAGGTAGAGGAGGTTTTGCCAGGTGCAAATTGTGGTGGGTGTGGTTATCCCGGTTGTAGGGGATTTGCTGAAGCCCTGGTAAAAGCTGATGATATATCGGCATTCAATTGCCCTGTAGGTGGAAATGAAACTATGCAGACAGTTGCAAAAATTCTTGGCAAGGAAATAGAAGAGCAAGAACCAAGGGTAGCCGTGGTTCGTTGTAATGGAACACCTGAAAATGCTCCAAAGACAACCAAATATGAAGGAGCTGAAACTTGTGCTATTCAGAATATGATTTATGGTGGTGAGACTGGGTGTCACTATGGGTGTATGGGATTTGGTGATTGTGTTGAGGCTTGCCAGTTCGATGCAATTTTCATGAATAAGGAAACAGGTTTACCCTATGTAATTGATGAGAATTGTACCGCTTGTAATGCATGTGTAGAGGCATGTCCGCGAGATATAATAGAATTGCGAAAGAAGAATAAAAAAGACCGCAAAATTTATGTTTCCTGTGTCAACCAGGATAAAGGAGCTTTGGCAAGAAAAGTTTGCCAGGTAGCTTGTATTGGCTGCGGGAAATGTGTGAAAGTATGTCCTTTTGATGCTATTACGATGGAAAATAATCTTGCATTTATTGATTCGGATAAATGCAAGCTGTGCAGAAAGTGTGCACCTGAATGCCCTACAAATGCAATATTGGAAATAGGTTTTCCCCCGAAAAAGGAAAAAACCAGGGAGACAAAAGAGAAGGCCACAAGTTAGAAGGGCAAGTCAAATTATGATTTATTATTAATTCATAAAATAACTATTTTACAAACTAAATATAGGAGGCAAAAGTGTTGAAAACATTTCCAAAAGGTGGTGTTCATCCGGCAGAAAATAAAATTGCCGAAGATAAACCTATTGAGAAATTAGGGCTTCCAAAGCAAGTTTCTATACCAATTGCTCAGCATATTGGAGCTCCGGCCAAACCTGTTGTAAAAAAGAAAGACAAAGTTAAGGTTGGAGATGTTATAGCCGAAAGTGGGGGGTTCGTCTCATCAAACATCCATTCTTCTGTATCAGGTACAGTTGCAAAAATTGATAATGTTCTGGATGTTTCAGGCTACAGGAAACCGTCTGTTATTATTAATGTAGAAGGAGACGAATGGAATGAAAAAATCGATACAAGCCCTGAATTAAAAAAAGAATTTGACCTGAGCGACAAGGAGATTGTCGACAAAATCCTTGAAGCAGGAATTGTGGGCATGGGAGGGGCAACATTTCCTTCTCATGTAAAGCTTTCTGTGCCTGAAGGAAAAACAATTGATACTCTGATTATCAATGGTGTTGAATGTGAGCCTTATTTGACAGCCGACCATCGCCTTATGCTAGAAAGAGCAGAAGAAATGCTTGTTGGTGTAAAACTTATCATGAAGGCACTGGGAGTTGAAAGAACGATTATCGGCATTGAAAATAATAAACCCGATGCCATTAAGCATTTAACCAATTTAGTAAAGGATGAAAAAGATATCTCCGTTCAGAGTCTTAAAGTGAAATACCCACAGGGAGGGGAGAAGCAGCTGATAAAAGCATTACTGGACAGGGAAGTGCCTCCAGGAGGATTACCTCTTGATGTAGGTACTGTAGTGCATAATGTTGGCACGACACTGGCAGTATATGAGGCAGTGCAGAAAAATAAGCCTCTTTTTGAAAGGGTGGTTACCGTTACGGGAAAATCGGTTGTTAAACCTTCAAATTTTCTTGTTCGTATTGGTACTCCAGTCAGTGAACTAATTGAGGCTGCCGGCGGATTACCGGAGGATACTGGCAAAGTTGTCAGCGGAGGTCCGATGATGGGTAAGGCATTGAACTCTCTCGATGTCCCTGTAGTTAAAGGCATGTCTGGGTTGCTCATTTTTAGTGATAAGGAAGCTCACAGGCAACCTGAGATGAACTGCATCCGGTGTGCTAAGTGCCTTACTGTTTGTCCAATGCACCTGGAACCGTACCTTCTGAAAAAACTCGCTCAATTGGAATATTTTGAGGAAGCGGAGCAAAATGCTATTATGGATTGTATTGAATGTGGATCATGCGGTTTTGCATGTCCATCTCATATCCCGCTTCTTGATTATATTAAATACGGAAAAAATAATGTAAATCAACTTATAAAAAGCAGAAAATAGAAAAGATAGAAATTCATGATACAATATTTTATAGTATCACAAAAAATGAATAAAAAACAACCAAATGAATAAAATCTTAACAGTTTCACCAGCGCCACATATTCATGAAGGTACTTCGGTAAAGAAGATGATGTTCGGAGTGGTGATTGCTTTATTACCAGCCCTAATCTGGTCGGTTTATATTTTTGGTATTGGAGCAATTATAGTTACCGGCGTATCTGTCGTATCTTGTATTGTATTTGAGTTTTTGATTCAAAAATATTTATTGAAACAAACTCCTACTGTTACTGATGGTTCTGCACTCGTGACAGGTTTGTTGTTGGCTTTTAATGTTCCCTCTAATCTTCCAATTGGAATTATTATAATTGGAGCTTTGGTAGCAATAGGTGTAGGGAAAATGTCATTTGGAGGATTGGGAAATAATCCTTTTAACCCCGCTCTTGTAGGGAGAGTTTTCTTATTAATATCTTATCCGGTACAAATGACTTCATGGCCTATTCCTAAAGGATGGGGAACTAGTTATACAGATGCTGAAACAGGGGCTACTCCTTTGGGAATTTTACAAGAAGGAGAAAAGCCTGTAAGTCAGCTTATGCAGGAAATACCAGAACATGCAGATTTGTTTATGGGGCAAATGGGCGGGTCTCTTGGTGAGATGGCCGCTTTTGCATTGATTATTGGTTTTGCCATAATGCTTTATTTACGCATCATTACCTGGCATATTCCGGTTGCTGTTATTCTTTCAGCTGGCGTGTTTTCAGGTATTTTATGGTTAGCCGATCCTTCCCAGTTTGCTAATCCTTTATTCCATATTTTATCCGGAGGATTGCTACTGGGAGCTATATTTATGGCAACCGATTATGCTACCTCGCCAATGGCAGTAAAAGCTATGTGGATATATGGAATCGGTATTGGAGTGTTATCAATTCTGATAAGGGCCTTCGGTGCTTATCCTGAAGGGGTTTCATTTGCGATTCTGATTATGAATGCTTTTGTTCCTATTTTAAATCGATATATAAAACCTAAGCGTTTTGGAGAGGAGGTAAACTATGGCTAAAGAATCAACCTTTTCTAATATGGTGTTAACCTTATTTTTGGTTACACTTTTTGCATCAACCGCTTTAGGCTTTATTTATGAACTTACAAAAGGGCCTATAGAGAAAGCTAAACTGGAAAAGAAAAATATGGCTATACAGCAGGTTGTTCCTGAATATGATAACAATCCAAATGATGAAGCATATGAAGTGGAGGTTGATGATGCAACACTAACGCTTTACCCTGCAAAGAAAGAGGACAAGACCGTAGGTGTAGCAGTGGAGACATTCACTACTAAAGGTTTTAGCGGGGAGTTCAGATTAATGGTTGGATTTAATGATGATGGAACAATTAATAATATATCTGTCCTTGAACATGCTGAAACTCCTGGTTTAGGAGATAAAATGGAGAGTGACAAGTCTGACTGGAGTGAACAATTTTATAATAAGAGTCCTGAAGAATTTAATCTTGCAGTAAAAGGTGATGGGGGAGATGTAGATGCAATAACAGCTGCAACAATCACTTCAAGGGCTTATTGCGATGCAGTTGAAAGAGCTTATAAGGCATTTAAGAAAGGAGGTAACCAATGAATAAATGGAGTATTTTTTCCAAAGGATTCATAAAAGATAATCCTGTATTTGTACTATTCCTCGGACTATGTCCAACCCTGGCTGTTACAACTTCTGCTTATAACGGACTGGGAATGGGTTTAGCAACAACTTTTGTTCTATTGATGTCAAACCTTGTTGTGTCGATTATAAAAAATTTAATACCGGGAAAAGTGCGTATTCCTACATTTATTGTGGTTATTGCCTCATTTGTTACGATGGTGGAAATGTTGACTGAAGCATTCGTACCTGATCTTTATGAACAGCTGGGTATATTTATACCTCTGATTGTTGTGAACTGTTTGGTTCTTGGAAGGTCTGAAGCTTTTGCTTCTAAAAATGATATTTTTTCATCTGTTCTTGACGGATTAGGAATGGGACTGGGTTTTGCTTTTGCTTTAACAGTTCTTGGAGGAGTCAGGGAAATACTCGGCAGTGGAACTTTTACTTTGATTCCTGATTTTATAGAATTTACTTTATACCAGGGAGACGGTATGCTGGTATTTGTACTGGCGCCTGGTGCTTTCCTGGCATTAGGATATTTAATTATGTTAGCAGACAAACTGAAAAAGAAAATGTACTAAGCTATGGAATATCTGGTAATTATAATAGGAGCAATTTTTGTTAATAATATTGTTCTTAATCAGTTTCTTGGGATATGTCCTTTTATTGGAGTATCCAGTAAAGTAGAGACAGCAATCGGAATGACAGGAGCAGTGGCTTTTGTCATGACGCTCGCAACTATCATAACTTATTTGTTGCAGAACTTTGTTCTGGAAGCTTTCGGAATTGAATTCATGCAGACAATCACATTTATCCTGGTAATTGCTTCACTTGTTCAACTGGTTGAGATTGTCCTTAAAAAAGTAAGCCCTCCTTTATACCAGGCTTTAGGGATATTTTTACCCCTTATAACAACAAACTGTGCAATTCTGGGTGTAGCTATTTTAGCTGTACAAAATGATTACAATCTTCTGGAAAGTGTAGTTTTTGGACTGTCAAATGCAATTGGTTTTGGTGTAGCCCTTATTGTTTTTGCAGGGTTACGTGAGCATTTGGATCTTATGGAAGTCCCCAAACCTATGAAAGGAGTGCCTGTTGCTTTTCTGGTTGCAGGGTTGCTTTCTCTTGCTTTTATGGGATTTTCAGGTATTGTATAAGGTCTATTTCTTTGACGAAAAATATATCTATTAAAAGGTCCGTCCACAGTGAGACGGACCTTTTTTAATTTCAGGGAATTATTTATACCATCTTGATTTTTAGAAGAAATTTGGTATTTTTATTTTTTAAAGTTAATATCTAAATTTATTTGGTTCAAATGAACATTATATTGATAGTATTGAATCTGTTTATCTTCAAAACCGGACTTATAACACATATCCCCGGAAGTAATGCCTTTAATCTTCTTTCGATGCTTTCAGAACAATTTATGCCGCTGTTAGTCAAAAATGGTGACTTATTTTATACCATTGCATTTCTTTCCATTATATTGATTTTAATCTATTTATTGATTAAATGCAAAAGGGATAACAAAAAAAGAATTCAGAAGCAACAAGATTACCTGTATAGTATAGAGCAGATAAACAAAGGGCTGGAAACAGCCAAAGAAAAGGCACAGGAAGCAAATCAGTTAAAAACCAGGTTTTTGGAAAATATTTCCCATGAAATTAGAACACACCTTAATTCAATTGTTGGTTTCTCTGAATTGTTGACTGAGAAAGAGAATTTATCTGCTGATACGCTTAATAAATATCAAAAGTCGATTAAAGTTAACAGTGAATTATTATTAAACCTTATCAACGATATTATTGATTTGTCAAAAATAGAAACCAATCAGCTTCAAATTCATTATAAAGATTTTGATTTACATGTCTTACTGAAGGAGATATATGAGTATGCTGAGAGAGAAAGAAAAAAAGATGAAAAGGAATCTGTTCAAATTTCTTTGGATAAAGGTATCAGAAAAGATGCATTTTATATAAAATCCGATGAATCAAGAATTAGGCAGGTATTCATAAATTTAGTGAACAATGCCATTAAATTCACTACAAGTGGTGAAATTCAGCTTGGATACCGGTTAAACGGTGACCACCTTTTATTTTATGTCAAAGATACAGGGATAGGTTTTACCGAAAAAGAATATGATTACATCTTTGATAGTTTCCGCCAGAGAAAAGAAGGTTCAAACAGGAAATATGGCGGAGCAGGATTGGGATTGACTTTATCAAAAGGCATTGTAGAAAACCTCAATGGAAAGATTTGGGCTGTTTCTGATAATAGCAAAGGTTCAATATTTTATTTCCAAATTCCGTTTATTACTCCAACGAATAAGGAAAATAAGAGATCCAGAACTTTTGATGCGCAATTAAAAGAACAGTATAACTGGGATGGGAAAAAAATACTAGTTGTTGAAGACTCATATATGGCATATGAATTAATTACAAAACTTCTGAAGGGAACAGGAGCTGAGTTTTTACTTGAGGCTGATGGTTTTAAAGCTATTGAAAGATGCGAAAAAGAGCCTGCTATTGATCTGGTATTAATGGATATTCAGCTCCCTTTCATTGATGGATACGAAGCAACAAGGAGAATAAAGGAAATCAGACCTGGTTTACCCGTTATTGCTCAAACAGCAAATGCTATGATGGATGACAGAAAGAAGGCTTTAGAAGCTGGGTGTGAAGATTATATAGCTAAGCCACTCGATAGAATAGAACTGGCCGAGAAAATAAATAAGCAACTTTTTAAAATAAAAACTGAAGAATAGTTTTTTTACTTTCTACCAATGGTAAGACCGAAATATGGCTACCCTATGACTATTGAATGACCGCCTAATGACTTTTGTGCAACATATATTCAACTTATCCGGAAGACATATAGCTACCTCAAAAAGGTGATTATTTCCATAAATTTTTATGACAATTCTCAAGAGTGAATTTTGTAAATCAATCTAATTTTGCTTTCAGATTTAACTTATACAAACTTGTGTGATAAATGATAAAAAAGGGGAAAGATAAGATTCAGTCAATAAAAAATACGGATTTTCTTCGTAACCGACGTTACGAGGCATTTGTTTTTTTACTGGTATTTGGAGGATTTTTTGGTTATCTCGGTTATGTTATGGGAATAGCCAATTTGCTGAACACAGTCATGAATACTGCATGGGATTTATTGATGAATACAGTATTCTTTATAATGGGCATCACCGTACTTACAGGAGCTTTAGGTAGGTTAATGATTGAATTTGGAGTGGTGAGGCTGTTGGAGATTGTTTTAGCTCCCTTAATGAGACCGTTGTTTAATTTACCAGGGGTTGCATCTTTGGCTGGATTGATGACTTTTTTTTCTGATAATCCTGCAATAATTAGTCTTTCAAACGATAAAAATTATAGCAATTATTTTAAAAAATACGAATTGGTTTCTTTAACCAATTTTGGAACTGCATTTGGAATGGGCTTGGTCGTATTGACATTTATGGCTCGTTTTGAATATTTTGGTCCTGCTGTTGTAGGTTTTGTTGGGGCAATATTTGGTGCAGTAGTGTCTACAAGGCTTATGCAATATATGATCAGGGGTAAAATCCCTTCTTCACCTGAAGAAAACTCTGAAAATACCGAAGCATCAATCTCTTTTAAATCTGAAGGGGGAGTTTTTCAACGGTTTTTGAATGCTCTGCTTGATGGTGGCAAATCAGGGGTTGATTTGGGTTTGCAGATTATCCCCGGTGTATTAATTATCAGTACTGTCATTATGATAGTAACCTTTGGGCCGGAAGACCCTTCTGCCGGTTACCAGGGACTTGCCTATGAAGGTGTCCCAATTCTTCCAAAAATTGGTGAATGGCTTAATTGGCTATTTTATGGTTTATTTGGCTTTAAAAATCCTGAGTTGATAGCTTTTCCCATAACTTCCCTTGGTGCCGTGGGGGCAGCTTTATCATTAGTAAAAGCTTTTATTGAACAGGGAATAATAACTGGCAATGAAATTGCAGTATTCACTGCGATGGGAATGTGCTGGAGTGGTTACCTAAGTACTCATACTGCTATGTTGGATACGCTCAATTTTAGAAGTTTAACCTCTAATGCTCTTGTCGCTCATACTATCGGAGGTGTTGCTGCCGGAGCTTTTGCGCATTATCTGTATGTCTTTCTTTCAATTTGGTTTACAATATAATAGAGATAGATTAATAAAGGAGTAGAACTTTATAAAAGAGAAAATCAAATATTAAATTAATATCAATATTTTTTCTCACATTCTGGTGAGAAAAAATTCATGTTCTGATAAGTTGTATTAGTTTATTTATTTTGACATGTTAGCAGATACAAAACCCTTTGAGCTATCATATGTAGGGCAATCTTGGCTTTTGCAGGAGGAAAGTACTGAAATAGCAAACATAACAAATAAGAATGCGATTACGATTCGTTTTTTCATAGCTTTTGGCATTTAATAAATGATTAACGCATTAACGTATTTATTTTCCAAAAGTAGAAAAAAATATTAAAAAATTAAAACAGGATTATCCATTTTCCCCTTCATTTTGATGAATGTCTGCATAAGCCGGACAAGGAGGTTCCTGAATATGACAAGAACTTAAAAGAAGACTTGCAAAAAATAATATTATTACCACCAAAGTTCCTATTTTTCTCATAAGTTATTTTTTAGTTAAGTTATTAATTATATTCAACTTTAATGTAAAAAATAATCATAACGGTTAGTGGATAAATGATTATTTTTGACATGTTCGCTTTATATGTTTAATTTTTATTTTAAACTTTATAACAAAATTACGACTTAATTTTCATATTGTTTCTCTCTTTTTGGTGATTTACATCAATATTTTTTGATTTTTTCAGCGAACATTGATGGAATAAAAGAGTCAATTGCTTATTTTCTTCTATATAATTACAAAAAAAACTAAAAAAGCACCAGCAAATTGGTCTGCTGGTACTTTTTTAATGTGTTTTTCAGATTAAAGGACTAATTAAATTCCGGCATTCTGCCTGGTGTCCATGGTGCATTCAATTCTTCAAGTTTTTCTTCCAGTTGTTCAATATCTTCATTTTTAAGTTTTTTAAGCTTTTCCAGCAATGGTGGAAAATCTTTTTTCAAGACTTCATAATTCATTTTTTCCGTTTCAGTTACATTGGAAGTTGATCTGTAATGAGCATATGAGATTGCACTTAATCTCTCCATTATTGTCATTTTATGAGGTGGAATTTCCTCGCTGCTTGCTTTAGGAGTCACTCCATGGAAAGCGAAGATGATCTCATCCAGTTCTTCCTCGATTCTTTCAGCTTCCTTCATTAAGTCTTTTGTTTCAGCCTGTGTATTCAGAATAGCCTGTTTGATGCTTTGAACTTGTGCCATCATGTCAGCACTTACCTTATTCGCTCCTTGAATGGCTCTTGTCATATCAGCAACCTTATCCTGGAAAGCTAATAAATCTTCCCTGTTTTCTGCAGGCAATGTTCTTATTTCCAGTTGTTCTGCTTTAAATTCTTTTTTAGGCACTAATGTTTCTATTTCTCCCTGATGATATAAGGACATTGATACCTTGTATTTCCCAGGCATTGCAAGAATTCCGTTACCTTGTTCTTTTAGTGGATTAAATTCTTCACCATCGTTTAATTCAACCGGATAAGGATTTTCATACCTAAAATCCCATGCAGCTCGGTTTACTCCTTTGGATGGTTTCTTGGTAATCTTGCGTACTACATTATCTTCATCATCATAAATTGTAAATATCAGGTAAGGTTTTGTTTCCTTATCCTCTTCTCGTTGTTCTTCCCACGATGGCTGAGGTATCCGTTCTCCTTCCTCAAAAAGCTCTTTTTCTTTCTCCCGGCGGCGTTGTTTTTGAGTTTTAGGAGTTTCCTCAAGGTAATATGTAAATTCGGCGCCATAAGTTGGGTTTTCTCCTAAATAGTATGTTGAACCTTGTCCGGATCGTCCATTTTTTTGAATATACATCTCTGCTTTTGGTATATCAAAAATATGGGCTTCCTCATCCTCTACCATTTGCTCATCAATTTTTCTCAGTGGGCTGTAGTTGTCAAGGATATAGAATCCACGTCCAAATGTTGCCAGCACGAGATCTTCTTCTTCTCTTTGTATTTCAATATCCCGAACAGCTATTGTTGGAATACCGGATTTTAATTGAACCCATTTTTCACCACCGTTGTTGGAAAAGAAAATTCCAAATTCGGTTCCGGCAAAAATTAGGTCAGGATTTTCATGATCCTGTTCAAGTGCATGCACTGTTCCATTTTCAGGTAATCCATCGGTTATTGATTCCCAGGATTTTCCTTTATTGGTGCTTTTGAGTATATAAGGCTTGAAATCGTCTCGCTTTCTGTTATCGAAAGCTGCATATACAACATTTTCATCATGCTGGGATGCAAGTAAATCACTTACGTATGTGTGTTCCGGTATCCCGGGGAATTTGCTGTATTCAGTCCAGTTTTCAGCATCTTCAGAAACCTGAATTAATCCGTCGTCAGTACCAACATAAAGTAAGTCTTCCTGTAATGGTGATTCATCTAGTGAAACGATTGTTCCGTAAAGTGAAGTGGATACATCTTTTGCTACTGCATCGACACTCCAGAATTTATCCATTACAGGCCATGTATTCCTGTCAATCTGGGCTGTTAAGTCGGGGCTTATAATTTCCCAGGAATCACCCCGGTCATCACTTCTGAATAATTTATTGGCACCCATGTAAACCCTTTTGTGGTCATGTGGACTCAACATTAGCGGTGAGTTCCAGTTCCATCTGTATGTTAAAGAGTCTTCCGGAGGAACAGGTTTAATGCTGATAGATTCTCCGCTTTTTTTATCATAACGCACTACATTACCGTATTGTAACTCTGAGTAGACTATGTCAGGATTTTCAGGATCAATTGCCTGCCAGAATCCGTCACCTCCTAAGGTTACAAACCATTCTTCATTGGGAATTCCATCGCTTCTTAATGTCTGGCTGGGGCCTCCCATACTGTTATTGTCCTGTGTTCCGCCATAGACATTATAGAAAGGTTTCTCATTGTCGACTGAAACTCTATAATATTGAGTAACCGGTAAGTTTGAAACATGATAATATTCTTTTCCACCGTCATAAGTAGTGTATACTCCACCGTCACCACCAATTATGAAATGTTCCGGGTCTTCCGGGTCAATCCAGAGAGCGTGGTCATCTACGTGACGAGCTTTTCTGCCAACATTTTCCCATGTTTTGCCACCATCTTTTGTTACCTTTGAAATGGTTTCTACAGAATATACTTTATCCACATCCTCTGGATCGCAAAATATTTCATTATAATATTGACCACTGGAGTGGTGATCGCTCATTTTTTCCCAGGATTCGCCTCTGTCGGTTGAACGGAAAAATCCTCCCTTGTCCATTGCAGCTTCAATGATTGCATATACTACATCGGGGTTAACAGGGGATATGGCTATTCCCATACCACCCATGTGCGCATTAGGCAGTCCTTGTTCTAGTTTTTTCCAGTTTTCACCTGCATCTGTCGATTTATAGATTGCCGTTTCCGGACCCCCTCCAATTTTGGTATGTACATGTCTTCTAATTTGTTCGGATGTTGCATAAATCAGGTCGGGGTCCCTTGGATCCATTACAATATTATTTACTCCAGTATGCTTGCTAATATCCAATATTTTATCCCAGGTTTCTCCGCCATCTGTAGTTTTGTAGAGTCCTCTTTCACCTCCTGATCCCCAGGCTGATCCTTCAGCAGCTACATATACAACATCTGAGTTTCTGGGGTCAACAACAATATTTCCTATTTGGCGGGATTCTTCCAAACCCATATTTTCCCACGTTTTTCCACCATCTGTTGTTTTGTAGACACCGTCTCCATAACCTAAGGCACGCTGGTGATTGTTCTCACCTGTACCTAACCATACTACATTATGATTGTTAGGATCCATGGTTATACAGCCCGTGGAGTATGAACCGTAATTTTCAAAAACAGGTTCAAAAGTGACTCCTTTATTTGTGGTTTTCCATACATTCCCACTGGAAACTGCAACGTAGAATTCACTGTGGTTATCCGGGTTTACTGCGAAATCCGAGATACGTCCTGAAGCATAGGCCGGGCCTATACTGCGAAATTTTAATCCACTGATAATCGATGAATTTACATTGTTTTCCTCTTCATTATCCTGCGCTTGTACATTGTGGGATATACTACCCAGGAGTAAAGAGAGAAAGGCAATTAGTAAAAATTTGCCAATTTGATTGAATTTAAAAGGGTTAGTGTAATTCATAGTATAAAAATTTGGGTTAAATAATCTCAATATAAGACCTAAGTTGAAAAGAATAGTTTAAAAAATCAAATTAACTTTAAAGTATGTTAAAAATTGATGATAACAACAGCCTTATCAAGCTGCTGTGAAAATATCTTAACAAATATTTAGGGTACTCCAATCAAGTTTCGTAATATTGCAAAAAAATTAAAACGAAGAGATATGCTGGAAACAATAATGAAACACAGGTCAATTCGGAAATATAAAAATACTCCGATTAGTGAAAAAGATTTGAATGAAGTCCTGGAAGCAGGTACTCGCGCCTCAACCACAGGAAACATGCAGTTGTATTCAATGATTGTCACACAGGACGAGCAAAAGAAAAAAGAATTGGCTCCAACCCATTTTAACCAGCCAATGGTAACACAAGCTCCTGTCCACATTACTTTCTGTGCTGACATAAACCGATTCCATAAGTGGTGTGAGAACAGAGATGCTGAGCCGGCTTATGATAATTTTCTCTGGTTTTTTAATGCTGCTATCGATGCCTTGTTGGTTTCTGAGAATGTATGTCTTGCAGCGGAGGAAAAAGGTATGGGAATCTGTTACCTGGGAACCGTAACCTATAATGCAGACCAAATTATTAAAATCCTGGAAATACCTCAGGGTGTAGTACCTGTGGCTGCAATTGTATTGGGATATCCTGATGAAAGTCCCGGACTGACTGACAGGTTACCCCTGGAAGGTGTGGTACATCATGAAACATATAAAGACTATAAGCCGGAAGATATTGATAGGATTTATGCGGAAAAAGAGGCACTGGAAGAAACGAAACAGCTTCTGAAAGAAAACAGCAAAGAAACTCTTGCACAGGTATTTACGGACAACAGGTATAAGAAAGAGGACAATCTGCACTTTACAAAACAATATTTAAAAGTATTACAGCAACAGGGGTTCATGAATAATATTTAAAAGATTTTTACGTTTTAAAAACAAATCCTAAAATGGAGTTAAACCCTCCGGTTTACATTGAGCTGCACCGTAAGTCTTTTCTTCGGTGCAGCTTTTTTATATAACTTGAGTTCTACAAAATTTACAATAGTTTATAGATGGTGGTTTGCTTGTATTTTTCCCCCGCTTTTAATACAGTAGAAGGAAATTTAGCTTGATTGGGTGAATCAGGAAAGTGCTGTGCTTCAAGGCAGAATGCAGTTCTGTTTTTGTATTTAATGTCATTTCTTTCTTCTTCTCCCTCCAGACAGTTTCCTGAGTAAAACTGTAGTCCCGGTTCTGTGGTGTAAACTTCCATTATTCTCCCGGATTCCGGCTCTTTTACTTTTGCCGCCAATGTCATTTTACCTTGCTCTGGTTTATTTAATACCCAGTTATGATCATATCCTTTCCCTTTCTTTAACTGGTCATAATCAGCATTAATATCAGCTCCTATTTTTTTGGGTTTTCTGAAGTCCATTGGTGTGTCTTTTACACTTCTTATCTCTCCCGTAGGAATGAGCGAGTTATCTACCGGGAGAAAATTGTCTGCATTAATTGTCAGCTCATGTTCTGTAATTTTACTTCTTCCACCATCTTTTAGGTTAAAAAATGAATGATGTGTTAGGTTGATTATAGTGTTTTTATCTGTGTTCGCTTTATAGTCAATTTGTAATTCATTATCATCAGTCCATGTATAAATCATAGTAACTTCCAGGTTCCCCGGATATCCTTCTTCCCCGTCTTTGCTAAAATAAAATAGCTCTAGTGCTTCAGAATTATTGTGCTTTATTTTCTTTGCTTCCCATATTACATTATTGAATCCGCCAGGTCCGCCATGCAGGTGATTTTGATTGTCATTTCTGGGTAAATTATATGTTTTACCATCCAGTTTAAATTTTCCTTCCGCAATTCTGTTGGCATATCGGCCTATGACAGCTCCAAAATAAGGATCTCCATTGACATATTTTTCCGCAGAATCATACCCCAGGACAATATTATTTTTATTACCTGTTTTATCAGGAACAATGACAGACATTATCTTTGCCCCGTAATTTGTTACTTTTATTTTATTTCCTTTGGAATTTGTCAAAGTGAAAACTTTCAGATCATTTTTCATATTCTTGCTTTTATGTGTTAACATTTTTCATTATGAACAAAAGATAAATATGGGATTTAGTTTAGAAAGAGTTTAACATTTTGTCAAGTTTTTTTTTAATTTTTGTTAGGAATTTTAACTAATTTGCATTGGATTTAGTTTATATATTGCTTTTATCATCTGGTTTTTAGTTGCTTTATTTTTTTTATATGTATGAGAAAAAACTTATAAAAACAAGTGATGGGTCACATACACTGTATGATCCCGAACTTAAGGAGCATTATCATTCGATAAATGGAGCGATTCAGGAATCTATGCATGTATTTATTAATAAAGGATTTCATTCTATCGAAAAAAATCCTGTCCGGATCCTTGAAATAGGTTTTGGTACCGGATTAAATGCTGTTTTAACTTGTGCAGAGTCAAAAAAATATCAGCGGAAAGTATATTATCACGCAATTGAAAAGTACCCCCTTGATAATGAGCTGATAAACAGTCTTAATTACAAACAATATTTGGATTCTGAAGGAAAAGATTTTTTCAGGGAGATTCACAAATCGAACTGGGGAGTTCGGGTTGATATCAGTCCTTACTTCACTATAATCAAACAAAAGCTGGATTTCATTGGCTTTGATATTCAAGATACTTATGATATCATTTATTTTGATGCTTTTGCTCCGGATAAGCAACCAGAAATGTGGAGTGCAGGAAATTTTCATAATTTATTCTGTGCGCTCACCAAAAAAGGAGTATTAGTTACTTATTCAGCTAAAGGAATCATAAAGAGAAGACTAGACCATGTCGGGTTTCATGTGGAAAAATTGCCCGGCCCACCCGGTAAGAGAGAAATGCTGAGAGCTGAAAAGCTATAATAATACATAGAAAAAGGGAAAATTTCTATATTGTTTCTCATAAAAAGATTAAATGATTATATTAGCCTGCTATAATAATGAAAATGAAAACTTAAAACTACTCAGCTTATGAACCTTAAAAATTTATTACTATTTACAATTCTGGGGGTATTCGTTATATCCTGCGGCCAGGATTTATCGAAACCAAAGAATGTCAAGCTCAAATCACAGTTGGATTCAGCCAGCTATGCATTGGGTGCAGATGTCGCTAATCATTTGAAAGACCGAAACAATGTGGATGAAGTTAATCTGAATGCCTTTATTAAAGGATTTACAGATGAATTTGATGATAAAGATAAAAAATTGGAAGAGGAAGAAATAAGTTCTACGATACAGAGTTTTTTATCTGAAGCTCGCGAAAAAACTCATGAGAAAAATCTTGAAGAAGGACAAAAGTTTTTAGAAGAAAATAAGGAGAAAGATGAGGTTGTGGAAACTGAAAGCGGGTTACAATATGAAGTTATTGAAGAAGGTTCAGGGAGTTCTCCTTCTGAAAAAGATACTGTGAGAGTTCACTATGAAGGAAAACATATTGATGGTGGTGTTTTTGACAGCTCAATGGAAAGAGATGAACCGGCCGAGTTTCCTCTTGACAGGGTAATCCCGGGTTGGACTGAAGGATTGCAACTCATGAAGGAAGGTGCAAAGTATAAATTTTATATTCCAACTGACCTGGCATATGGTGAGAATGTAAGACCCGGAAGTGAAATTGAACCAAATGAAGCATTGATTTTTGAAGTTGAATTACTTGAAGTGATACCTGCAAAAGAAGAATAGATAGATTTTTATTTGATACAAATTTAACCCCTTGATTGAAAGTTTTTTTATTAACGAAACTTTCACCAAGGGGTTTTTTTAAACCGGCTAAAAATGTCCTTGGGGGGTATTATGTACCTGTACGTAACGATTGGAATTATTTTATTAAATATCGCCATGTTACAGAAAAAGAACGCGAGCTCTATGAAAAGGAGTTTGATCATAAGATTTTAATGGATAAAGAGTTTCTTGAATGGTATGAAACGATCAAGAAAAAACAAACATGAATGGATAAACAATTGTAAATCACCAATCTAATCTATAATTTGAAGTATTTCTTTCTTTTTTTTAAAATATTCCAGGTTATCTGTTTGACGTTGTTGATGTGAAAGCCGGTTGGTTATTTTTTCCTTTATGGTAACAGGTGGTTTGCTAAACACCAGGATTTGATCACCTAAGATTAAAGCTTCATCAACATCATGTGTTACAAAAATTACTGTTCTTTTATCATGAAACCAAATTTTTAAAAAGGTTTTCATAAGGTTCCATTTTAATTTGGGATCAAGAGTTTTGAGTGGTTCATCCATTAAAATTGTATCAGATGGATAGATAAAAGCCCTTGCAATGGCTACTCTTTGCTTCATTCCTCCACTTAACTGACCAGGATAATAATGCAAAAAGGACTCTAAACCTACCAGTTTTAAATACTTCTTAATGTACTTATCTTTATTATCCATTTTAAGATCCTGTATAACAAACCGGATATTTTCCAGAACCGTTTTCCAGGGAAGCAGTCTTGGTTCCTGGAATATATACGAGATGTTTTCATATTCTGAAAGCCTAATGGTTCCTTCATCTGGCTCAATAATGCCACCAACAAGGTTCAATAAAGTTGTTTTACCACATCCTGAAGGTCCCAGAATACAAGTTATTTCATTTGGAGAGATATCCAGGGAAAAATTGTTGTAAATTGTCAGGCCTGTATAGGTCTTTGTTATATTTTGTATTGATATCATTTTTATTTCCAAACAATTATTTTCTTTTCTACCATACGAATAATTTTTTCAAACATATAGCTTAGCAGTATCGCTATGATAGTCCACCCTATAACTTTGTCAACAAGAAGATAGGTTTGGGCGTTCTGCATAAAAGTCCCAATACCGTATTTAGGTTGGCTCAGGACTTCCCCAATTATAATAGCTCTCCATCCAAAACCCATTGCACTGGAAACTCCACTGAATATGAACGGTGAGATTCCAGGCAGGTAAATATCTTTTATAATCCTGTTTGATTTAACTTTATAGACTTTTGCCATTTCAATAAGATCTTTTTCCACATTCCTTATTCCGTCTATTATGTTCGTGCAGATAAAAGGAAACATGGTAAGTAAAGCAATAAAAACGGGTACCTGGTTAACATCAAACCATATTAATGCAAGTAAAATCAGGGATATAACAGGAGTAGAACGAATGGTTACCAGGATTGGGTTGAGAAATGCATAAAATCCCTCATTGATGCCAGCAATTATGCCCAGGAATAATGCGAGAAAGAAGGAAATTATAAATCCAATTATGCCACGCAATATGGTTGTTCCAATTACTTTTAAAAAATCAGGTTGAACAAAAAGCTCATAAACACTCAGAAAAGTTTGGGAAGGAGAGGGCAGGATTAAATCAGAATCCAGCATAATCGATCCTACTTTCCAGATTCCAATGAGAAAGACTACAGATGCTGCTGTAATAATTTTATTTTTTGTAGAAGAATTCATCATCCGGTATTTTTCCTCCAACTATATCGGGATTCATATTGTAAAAAATCTCCAGGTACTGTATTATTGTTTTTTTTGATTCTTCAGCAAATTTAAATTTCATATTGCATCCTGGAATAGCTTCTTCAGCTGTTTGTATGTCTTCAAGTATATTATTTTTGACTATTAGTTTTGCTGCTTTTTCCGGGTTATTGTTTACCCACTCTATTGATTCTCTATATTCCTCCAGAAATATATTTATCCATTCCTGGTTTTGTTTTGAAAAATCACTTTTAACCAGAAGGGCTGTTTGCGGAATTTCTATCCCTGTGACTTTTTTCCATTCATCATTCAGGCTTAATATTGAGCGGATTTGATTATTTCTATTTTTCACCATACTTACCATTGGTTCGGAAATTACGCCTAATTCAGCTTTCCCGGAAGCGATTGCATTAGCCAGTTCAATATGCGTTGGAAATGAATAATCCAGATTTACATCCTTTTCCGGGTTTAGTCCGTTTTCAGAAAGTAAATAACGGAACATAACATCAGGAGTCATCCCTTTTGCCATAAGATTGACCTTTTTGTCTTTTAGATCAGACCAATTGTGAATAGAGGTATCCGCTCCGAATAGATAGAGAGTACCCCAAACCGGAATTGCAGCCAAGCTGTATGATTTATGTTTATTATAAAGGATAGCTGCCATGTTTGACGGCACCACTGCAAAATCAACTTTATCCTGCAGTATTAATGGCCTTATTTGTACAGGTTCATTTTTTATAATGAATTCTATTTTTTTATCTTCCAGAGTATCAAGATTTTCTATCATTTTTATCATGCTCATAGCCGATGGTCCTCTTAGGGTGGCTATCTTAATATTTTCAGAATCTTCATTATTGCTTGTTGAAGAGCAAGAGATCGTTGTTATTATAATGAATATTGCTGTTATAGTTTTCAAAATCCTCATAGCTGTTTGAATTTTTCCATGGACATTTCAAATATATTAAACTTTAGCCAGCATATATGAATTCAATGGATTTATTTATATTTGTTTGGAATAATATTGGTATAATTTTTTACGATGTTAAATTCATAAAAGAATTATTGAGCTATGAAAAGAATATTGATTATTGCAATACTGATAATTGCTGGAACATCTGTTTTCGGGCAGGGATATAAAACAAGTTTAGGTGTTCGTGGTGCTTTTGCATCCGGAATTACAGCGAAGCACTTTATAGAAGAAAATGTAGCTCTTGAAGGAATTCTTTCAGGAGGTGCATGGGGGGGCAATATTACAGGATTATACGAAATTCACACGCCGGCTTTTGATGTTGAAAGACTGTATTGGTATTACGGCGGAGGAGGTCACATAGCACAATGGAATGAAGACTTTTATTTCCCGTCGTCTGACAGAGATGGAAGTCATATAGTAATCGGATTAGACGGAATTCTTGGCTTAGAATATTACATAGAAGAAATTCCGTTCACAATCAGCGCCGACTGGAAACCAATTTTCAACATTACTGGTTATCCCGGGTTTTCTGGTTATGGAGGTGCCATATCTATTCGATATACTTTCTAGGCTTAAATACAATAAAATTTTGACAGTGTTAAAAATTATTTTAAGTAAATTATCTAAATATGAGACTTTTAGTATCATTTCTCTGTGTCTTTTTATTTTTTCAGCAGTCAGGTGAAGCTCAAAACCCTGATTCAACAATTTTTTTTGGAAAAAAACAAATGATTCTATAAGTCAGCATTTTGAAGGTAATTGGTTTTTGGGATACAGGAACAGTTCGTATGAGCCTGATCCTCTTAACAAGTTTACCCTGAAACGTAGTTATATCACTTTTAAGCATAAATTTAATAAAACCTTTGATGTTCGGTTTACCCAGGATATAACACTTGATAAAGAGGGGGATGATGCTGGGAATGTTGAAACACGCCTGAAATATTGTTACCTGAATATGAATCTTGAGGATTTCATATTTATTAACAATCCCTATATTGAGGGTGGGCTTGTCCACAGGCCCTGGCTTGATTTTGAACAGAAGATAAACCACTATCGTGTGCAGGGCTCTATGTTCCTTGAACGTATAGGTATGTTTAATTCAGCAGATTTTGGAATTACATTCGGAGGATTATTCGGTGGAGAGATTGATGAGGATTATCAAAAAAATGTCAGTTCTTCATATCCGGGGAGATATGGTAGTTTTGCAATAGGCGTTTATAATGGAGGCGGATATCATGCGCTTGAATATAACGAAAGTAAAACGATTGAAGCTCGTTTGACAATAAGACCATTCCCTGAAAATCTGCCAGGAGCACAATTTTCTTATACCGTTGCACATGGTAAAGGTAATACTGAATTAGAACCTGATTTCCATCTTCATAGTGGTTTTTTTTCCTATGAAAACAGGAATGTGGTTCTTACTGCACAATATTATACGGGAGAGGGTAATTCAAGCGGAAGTTTGTCAGACAGCCTAGGTAATGCCTTTTCAAATGAAGGGTATTCTTTTTTTGGGGAGTATAGTATTCCTAAAACCGATTTTGCTGTTTTTGCACGATACGATAAATTTCTTTCCGGTAATGCAATGTTTGATAAACAGAGGTATATAGGAGGATTGGCTTATTATTTTTATAAAAAGAACAAATTTGTTATTGATGTCGATTACTTAAAAGATGAGCAGGAAGGCATTCCTGACAGAACAATTTTTGAAGCTATTGTTGAGATTAAATTCTAATATTCTGCCAAAATACACAGAATTATTCAGGCAGTAGAACACCACTTTGAATCTGTATGTCATATTTCGGCACATTAATCATTTAATTCCAAAACAAGGAAGCTGGATACCTGTGAATGCATTAAACTTAATCTGCTGACAATACTAGAATAATGTTTTCACAAGGTATATAATAAAAGCAATAAAAGCGATAATTAGCCCTATCATGATTTACTTTGTTTATTTCGTTTTACAGGATCTTTAATTTTTTCATTCTCAGAAATGCCTGAGATTATCTCTATGTTTACACCGTCTGAAATTCCAAATTCAGGGTATCGTTCTTCGAACTCTTGGTTTTCTGTTTCAACTTCCACATAAGTTGTGTCATTTCTAAACTGCAGTAAGCTTTCCGGGATAGCCATTACACTGTCTTTCTTTTCCAGTATTATATCTCCATTTGCGCTATAGCCTGCCCGGATAAATTGTTTGTCTTTTAATATAACATTTGCCTTTATGTCAAACTGCACCGCCCCATTCTCTTCTACACCTTTTGGCGATATATATTCAAGGACAGCACTGAATCTTTCATCATTAATAGCTCCTATCTGAAGATCTAGTTCCATGCCTGTTTCCAGCCTTCCTACTTCTGTTTCATCAACTTTTCCTTTGAAAATCATATCATTCATATCAGCTATGCTTGCAA
>JBKGZD010000011.1:0-32568 GCA_046545795.1 Bacteroidales bacterium
TCACGCTATTAAAATCCTATCAATCAGAACAATAATGGGTTTATGTATATGGGAGATTTTTGGGATTTATGCTTTATTAATCATAATAGCTTTAATTTTCATAAAAAAAACACCCCATCTTCCGGGGTGTTTTTTTGTTGTATTGAAAAAATTGTATTACTCAACTATAGACTGGAAAGTTTCGTTTTCAAAATACTCAACAAATTCCATGTCTGTTTTAGCAGTTTCTTTAAGTTCTTCATCTTCTTCTACTGCTGTTCTCAGGTTTTCGTAAACCTCGTTATCATCACCATCACGTGCAGCAATTACAGCCTCAAGGTAATTAACCATTGCGTCTGTTTCATCAAGCGTTGACAGCATGTTGTTAGCTTTGCTTGATTCTCCGCTTAACAACATTGCAAGAGCTGTGTTAAATGATTCGAAGCTTTCCATATAATTAACAGCAGATTCGTATTCGCCTTCAACAATATTAATGATACCCAGGTTGTATTTTACTTTGTCACCTGCGTCTGTAGCATCCAGGAAGTATTCTTTTGCTTCTTCAATATTGTCATTATGAAGAGCTATAACGCCTAAGTTATTTAATACTTGAGGAACTCCTTCTTTAATGCTGTTTGCTTTTTCGATTGCCTCAGTAGCTTCGTCTATTTTACCTTGTTTGATTTTAATGTAGCCAATATTGTTATGAGCTCTCAGGCAGTTTTCTTCTTTTTCAAGTGCCAGTTCGAAAGCTTGTAATTGTTTGTTCAGATCGCCTTTGAATAGTTTGTATCCTGCATATAATGCTTCTTCGAGATTTAAGGTATCTGGATCTGAATCAACAAAATCTTTAATTTCATCATCAGAGAATCCAGTCTCTTCAACTTTAACATAAAGCTCAGATCTTCTTAATTTTGGAAGAATATCATCAGCAAGCTCTTCCCATGTTTCTGCCATGTTCTTCAGTTCTTTTTCCCTTACTTCAGGGTCAGAATGCATTGAAAGAACGCGAAGGATCAAATCTTTGTCTTCAATATCTGATTCCTCTACAAGCTTTTTAAAACCTTCCCAGTCTTCAGTAGTTCTTTTTGCTTCATATAACTTTTTAGCATCCTCTTTAGAAAGTTTTTTCTTGCTTACAACATCATCAAAATATTTGTTTGCTGATTCTTCACGACCTTCTGATAACCTTTTATTCAGGTCTTTTGGTCCATCAGGAGAAGCATAAGCAGAAATTTTCAGTTCTTTGTATTCTTTATTCTCAGCATCTTCAACGTTTTGAACAAACTTTTCTAATTGTTTGATGTCATCCTCGGATAATTCTGAATCTCTAACGTTGGATCTTTCAATGAGGTAGTGAATGTCAGCTTTTTCTTTCTTTTCTTTTACTCGTTCAAATTTATCTGCCATCATTAAAGGCTTGGGATCTATCTGAACCAATTCAGGAGTTGCTTTTACGCCTTTTCCAAATTTTATTTCAGGGATTTCTACTGATTCATCATCAATGGTGGCAACTCCTCTTATTACGAGGTCAGAAACCCTCATATCTTCGTTGTATTCAAATTTGCCACTGAATTCAATTTCATCTCCGTCCTCGTTGGTAATAACTTTGTTATTACCTTCTACATCTTCCCCCTGAAAAGTTTTTGATTCTAGTGTTTCTTCACCGTCATCATATTTTAATACTGGTGTGAATTCTACTGTAGCTTTTTTATGGAACCACTCAGGTGGTATTGTACCGTCAATTTGGTATTCTACTTCACCATCGTGCATTTCTAGAACTTCTGGCGTTGAAGAAAATTCCAGGGTACCATATTCTTCTGCCATTTTATCTAAGCCTCCGCAGCTACTAAGTATTAATGCTGCTATAAAAAATGATGTTAGGAAATTTAGTTTTTTCATAATTGCCTCAAATTATTTGTTATTATTTGGTTTTCTTTACATTAAGTATTAACGTAGTTACAAACTTAATAATGTTTTGATTAAAATAAAAATAAATATACGAAAATTATCGCTAATAAAGGTTAAAAAACGACCGAATTGTAACCTCTATTATAAGTTTTATTAAAAATACAAGATTTAACTTTTTGATAATCAGAGTTTTTATTAACAAAGTCTAAGTTTGTCGCGTCTATTACTGCAATTTTTATGTCAGACTCTTTTTTCATAAACTCGAAGTATGCTTCTTGTATTTTTTTCAGGTAACTTTCATTTATGTACTGTTCGTATTTTCTGTTTCTTTTGCTGATGTTTTCCAATAATCTATTCGTCGGCAAGTGTATATATACATACAGATCCGGTTTAGGCAGGGTTTTATAGATGATATTGAAAATTTGACGATATAAATTATACTCTGCATCTGAAAGTGTCACACTGGCAAAAATCAATGATTTACTAAAATAATAGTCTGCTATTGTAAAAGTTTTGAAAAGATTTTGATAGGGAAGATCCTTGTTTAATTGTTGATATCTGCTCGCCAGGAAAGCCAATTCAACGTGAAAAGAATATTTATCGGGGTCTTTATAAAATTTAGGAAGGAATGGATTATCTTCAAACTGTTCCAGTATTAATTTTGCATTGTACTCATCTGTGAGTTTCTTTGCCAGACTTGTTTTTCCGGCGCCAATATTTCCTTCAATCACAATATACTTGTAGCTCATCAATCTTTTTTTTGCAAATTTAGTATAGCGCAGGAAATTTCATGCAATAACTTGATCCTGTTTTTCAAATTAACAAATCACAAGAAAAGATAATTTGTATAAACAAAACTGACTGATAATTCTAAAAACTTTGCAGTATGGTTTTAAAATTATCAGCCAATTTTGTTATTTTATTATGTTGTTTTTTTTAGAGAAAATCTCAGTAATCAGGTTCTAATTCCATATTATTAAATATAAACGACCATTTATCGGCTGTTTCCTGCAGTTTTACACTAGTTGCTTTCCCTGCTCCATGACCTGCTTTTGTTTGAATTCTTATCATTGTTGGATTTTCTCCGCTGTATTTTTCCTGCAGTGTGGCAATATATTTATATGAATGCGCAGGGACCACCCTGTCATCATGGTCTGCTGTCATTGCCATAATAGCGGGGTATTCTATACCTTCTTTTATATTGTGTAATGGTGAATAATTTATTAGGTTCTCAAATTCCAGCGAGTCTTCACTTGAACCATATTCATCCACCCATGCCTGGCCAATAGTGAATTTGTGGAATCTCAGCATATCCATAACACCTACTTCTGGTATGGCAACTTCAAAAAGATCAGGTCTCTTATTTACAACTGCCCCTACGAGTAGTCCACCATTTGAACCACCCTGGATAGCTATTTTATCTTTGTTTGTGTAATCTTCTTCTATCAAATGTTCTGCCGCTGCTATAAAATCGTTAAATACATTCATTTTATTCAGCTTCATACCTTGTTTGTGCCATTTTTCCCCATATTCACCGCCTCCACGTAGGTTAGCTACCGCATATATTCCACCGTTTTCTAACCATACCATGTTACTCGAACTAAATCCTGGAGTTAGGCTTACGTTGAACCCCCCATATCCGTAAAGCATTACTGGATTTTGGCCATTTTTCTCAAGTCCTTTTTTATAAGTTAAGAACATTGGTATTTTGGTTCCATCTTTGCTTTTATAGAATACTTGTTCTGTGACATAGTTTTCTTTATTAAAACTCACTTCAGGCTTATAGATTATTTTGGATTCTTTAGTCTCAAGGTTATGTTTCCAAATTTCTTCAGGCACTGTATATGAAGAAAATGAATAGAAAAATTCTTCACTGTCCTGATTGCCTGAAAGAGATTGTACACTTCCCGGTCCGGGTAAATCCAGGTCGTAAAGGAATTGACCCTCGTTGTTATATACTTTGACATTACTTTTGGCATCTTCCAGGTATGATGCAATTATTTTATCACCTCCAACCTCACACTTTTGAAGCAGGTTATTTTGCTCCGGAATAACCTCAATCCAATTGCCTATATCTCTTTTTTGGACATCGATTTTCACAACTTTATATTTGGGAGCATCATAATTTGTATGCACAATCAGTCTATCTCCATCATGTCCGATTATATTATATTCGTATTTGAATCCTGTTGTCAACTTTACAAAATCTTTATTTGTTTGCAGATTTTTAATATACACATTATTTCCGTGTGTAGACCTGGTTTCATATATATAAAGGTATTTTCCGTCTTTTGATACATCAGGGGTGTAGTTGCGTTCAGGATATCTTACATTTTGGAAAATCAGATTATCATCTTCTGTATCAGTGCCTAATTTGTGGTAATAAACTTTATGTTTACGGTTAACTCCTGATAATTCAGAACCCTCATCAGGTTTGTCGTATTTGCTGTAAAAAAAACCGTCATTATACCAGGCGATATTTGAAAATTTTACCCATTTTATATGATCGTCCAGCTTTTCATTTGTCTCCAGGTTTTTGACAAAAATTTCCCTCCAGTCAGAGCCACCTTTGGAAATAGCATATGCAATATATTTTCCATCATTGGATACTTTATATTGGGCTAAAGATACAGAACCATCTTCAGACATCTCATTTGGGTCTAAAACAACCGTTGGTTCTTCCTCCAGGTCTTCTTTCATATATAATATAGGATGATCTTGTAAACCCTCATTTTTGAAGAAAAAATATTTGCCTCCAACTTCCCGGGGTGTGCCCATTTTAGGATAGTCTTTTAATTCTTTTAATCTGTCATAGATTTTAGAGCGGAATGAAATTTTTTCCAGAAAGTTATAGGTTATTTCATTTTGTGCTTCTACCCATTCAGCTACTTCTTCAGATGTATCATTTTCTAACCATCTGTATGGATCCGGGACTTCTGTCCCGAAATATGTGTCAACTGTATCTACTTTTTTTGTCTCAGGATATTCGAAATGCTTTTTTTTACACGAAGTAACTGCTGTGATAAGTATTGCAGCAGTAAGCAGTAGTAAAATATTGTTTTTCATAATCTATTATTTGGGCATTTAGTTCTTGAATGTGAAGTAAAATTAATAAAAATATTGATAAATGTTCAATTACATATTTTTGTTGTAATAAATTCGTAAATTTTTATAAAAAAAGCTGCCTTAACAGTTAAGGCAGCTTTTTTTACATAATTTTATTTAAGCTTATGATTCCTGTTTGTTTTCAGATTGATTTTTTTCAGGTTTTGGGAGCAATGCTTTTCTTGATAATTTAAGTTTTCCGGTTTTTTTATCAATATCTAAAAGTTTAACTTTGACTGTTTCACCTTCTTTAAGTACGTCTTCAACATTATTGATCCTTTTCCATTCAATTTCAGAGATATGCAGAAGACCTTCTTTCCCGGGCAATATTTCAACGAATGCTCCAAAGTTAACAATTGATTTGATTGTTCCTTCATATACTTCTCCGATTTCCGGAACCTGGATAATTGTTCTGATTTTTTCAAGCGCTTTTTCTATTTGCTCTTTGCTTTCAGCGAATACGTCTACAATTCCATAGTTCTCATCTTGATCTATAGTTATTGTAGTTTCTGTTTCCGCCTGAATCTCCTGGACAATTTTGCCTCCCGGGCCAATTAATGCTCCGATCATGTCTCTCGGTATTTTGATCTGTTCTATTCTTGGTGTGTGAGGCTTAAATTCATCTCTTGGTTCGGAGATTGTTTCTTTCATCTTATTCAGGATGAATAGTCTACCTTCTTTTGATTGTTCCAGCGCCTTTTCCATAATATCATAAGAAAGTCCTGAAATCTTTATGTCCATCTGGCATGCGGTTATTCCATCTTCTGTCCCTGTCACTTTAAAGTCCATGTCTCCAAGGTGGTCTTCATCACCCAGAATATCTGAAAGAACTGCATAGCGCCCTTCTTCATCTGTGATTAATCCCATTGCAATTCCTGAAACAGGTTTTTTTATTTTAATACCTGCATCCATAAGTGCTAATGTTCCTGCACATACAGTAGCCATAGAAGAAGATCCGTTGGATTCAAGGATATCAGAAACTATCCTGACTGCATATGGGTTTTCGCTTTCTGGTGGCATCATTCCTTTCAGTGCTCTGTGTGCCAGGTGGCCGTGCCCAACTTCTCTTCGGCTCACCCCTCTCACTGGTCTTGCATCTCCTGTGGAAAATGGAGGGAAATTATAATGAAGTACAAATTTTTCAGTTCCCTGGACGAGTACCTCATCTATAACCTGTTCATCCATTTTTGTCCCCAAAGTGACTGTTGTTAATGATTGGGTCTCTCCTCGGGTGAAAAGAGCAGAACCATGAGCAGCTGGTAAATAGTCAATTTCACAAGAAATATTTCGAATTTCATCGTATTTTCTGCCATCAACTCTTCTTGTTTCATCCAGCATAAAGGTTCTAATAGCCTCTTTCTCTATATCATGAAAATATTTATTGATCAGAACAGAATCTACCTCTTCTTCTCCTTTTTCTTCAATTTGTTCCTCAATCAGCTTTTCTTTAATATTGTCTATTGCATCTGCTCTTTCGTGTTTACCGGTGTATGACTTAGCAGCTTCATATACCTGCTTGTATGCTTTTTCGTGTATTAAATTCTTTAACTCCTCATCATTGTTTTCGTGCTCATACTCCCTCTTTTGTATTTTCAGCTCTTCTGAAAGTTCTTTCTGCACCAGGCACTGCATTTTAATTATCTCGTGGGCAAATTTGATGGCTTCAAGCATCTCTTTTTCAGATACTTCGTCCATTTCACCCTCTACCATCATTACATGTTCGAGGTTTGCGCCCACCATAATATCCATGTCAGCTTTTTCCAATTCTGAGAATGTTGGATTTATTTGAAAATGTCCGTCAATTCGGGACACTCTTACTTCAGAAATAGGCCCGTTAAATGGGATGTCTGACACTTCCAGTGCAGCTGAAGCAGCTAATCCTGCTAATGCATCCGGTTTTATGTCTTTATCAGCAGAAATAAGATTAATGGTTACGAAAGTCTCTGCATGGTAATCATCCGGGAACAAAGGTCTTAATGCTCTGTCAATTAGTCTTGCTATAAGAATTTCATGGTCTGAGGGTCTTGCTTCACGCTTGAGAAATCCTCCTGGGAATCTTCCAAAGGAAGCGAATTTTTCTCTGTATTCAACTGTAAGGGGCATAAAATCCAAGCCCTCTTTAGGTTCTTTTGCAGAAACCACTGTTGCAAGAAGCATGGTTCTTCCTTGTTTAACAACTACTGCGCCATCTGCTTGTTTGGCCAGTTTACCTGTTTCAAGGGTAATTGTCCTGCCTTCTCCAAGGTCAATATTTTTTTGAAGAACTTTTGTCATATCTATATTTTTTCTGGTATTATTACTGGAAAGTTTAGTGTAAACTCAGCAATTATCTAAAGGAAAGAAAAAAGGCAATGCCTTTGATTGCCTTTTTATTTACGCAAGTTAAGTTGCTTGATTACATTTCTGTATCTTTCAATATCTTTGTTTTTAAGGTAATTAAGAAGACTTCTTCTTTTTCCCACAAGCTTAAGTAAAGCCCTTCTGGTACTGTGATCTTTTTTATGTTTGCGAAGATGTTTTGTAAGATCTGTAATTCGTGTTGTAAAAAGGGCTATCTGGCTTTCAGGTGAACCTGTATTGGTCTCCATTCCCCCATACTCTTTGAAAATTTCTTTCTTTTTTTCTGTTGTTATACTCATAATCTTTACTGTTTGAATAAATTATACCCAATTAATAAGAATTGCAAAATTATTTATTTTTTTTCTCTTTACAAGGTTATTTATGAAAAAGTTATAATTATTTATTAATGAACTTTTTTATATCAACTGTTTTATCTACTCGGGATCTTCTTTGCCTAATAAGATTCTGTTTAAGTTATTTATCTGAGTTTTGGTTCCCAGAACAAAAATCTGGTCGGAAGAAGTTATTTTGACATCTGGTGTTGGATTTACAATAAATTCGTTATTTTTAGTTTTTAAGCCGATTATATTAGCTCCTGTTTTTTGTCTAATTGCCCACTCACCAATTGATTTTTCAGCCAAGCAGGTGTCCAGGTTTTTGCATGAAATTTCTTCAATATAGACTTCATCTGGAGTTGGTAAAATTATATAATCCAAAAATTCTATCACATCAGGCTGGGTTACTAACTTTGCCATCCTTTGTCCACCAATCGAATCGGGCATAATTACATTGGTTGCTCCGGCACTTTTAAGCTTTTTGACTGAATTAGCATCTGCTGCTCTTGTAATTATGGAAAGATTGGGATTATGATCTCTCGCAGTCAATACAACAAACAGGTTATCTGCATCATTGGGAAGCGCTGTAATAAGTGCCCTTGCATTTTGGATGTTTGCATTTTCAAGTATTTCATCATTCGTAGCATCCCCCTGGATGTATAATAATTGAGTATGGGAGCGAATTTCATCTATAATTGTTTCATCTTTATCTACTAAAACAACTTCTACATTGTACCTGATAAGTTCTTCTGCAGATTGTCGCCCATTTCTGCCATATCCGCAAACAATTACATGATTTTTGATTTTTTGTATTCGATTTTTGATTTTTGTATCCATAAAATAATGTCTGAATATTCCATCAACAATATATCTTGTTAATGTAGTTATTGCATACGCAAATATACCAAAACTAACAACAATAAGAAAGGCGGTAAAGATACGTCCTGCATCCGAAAGGGGGTGTACCTCCTGAAATCCTACTGTTGACATTGTTATTATAGTCATGAAGAATGCTTCAATAAAAGTGTAGCGTTCAATAAAGATATATCCGATGACTCCCAGAAACACTATACCGATGAGTAAAAGCAACGCTATCTTAACTGTTTTAAAGCTTTCTTCTTTAAATTTATTTATTTTCATTAATCGGATTATTATTTGTCAATTTTCGAAATTAAAACATTTTTTTTAGTTGCTTATTATCTTTTTGCCTATTTGACAATCCAGACATTTTTTCTTACTGCAATATTTGTTTTTTAACTGAATTAACGCCTGACTCTGACAGGCACTGTCCGGTCTTATATTAAGTTTTTTCCATTTTTTTATTATCGAATTGTTTTCAGGAGGGAGTTGATTTAAAAAGTTAAGTGCTTTGTCTTTATACCCTGGTTTGTTTTTTCTTTCTCCATAGATAAACAGAAATGGTATAATTGTATTGATTATGATTGTATTTATAGCGGATTTTCCGATTTTCTTATTTTTTTTTGTCTTAGAAAGCTTTTTGAAAGTATAATGTTCATTCCAATATCCTGAGGGATTGATGTTAAATAATTTATGTATTTCTTGTATCTCTCTTGTTTCAAGAATTTTTGAGAATAGTTTGCTGGAGTTATAAATTATACTGGCAAATTGTGCTATCCGAATTGTAGGAAAATTGGAGGGTCGTAATTTTGAGAACTTCCAGATATGACTATCGATTGGCTTCAGATTAAATTTCTTTCTTAAATGTTTGTATTCCCTGCATAGTTGAAGATAGTATTCGTCATTGCTCAGGTTGTCTGAAAGAAAACCTGCTTGTCCGAAAAGTAATGCTTCTATCTGGAGGTTATTGTCCTTGTGTTTAGCGATAAATTCCAGGGGTAAAGACTGGGAAAGCAATTCAAAAGGAGTGGCATTTACCTTGAATCCAAAATTTTTTGCCAGTTTTTGATAAAAAGTAGTTTCCCAGTTGTTGTTATTCATTATAAGGGTGTTGGTAATTTCTTCATATTTGTCCATTAAACGTTCAATAGTAAGCTTATCCAGCCAGAAATTTATTGTAAAATGGTCGATATAGGAGAGTTCTTGTTCACAGGCAATCCAGTTTTCATTTGTTAACAATTTACTGTAATTGTTGTACAAATGGTCATCAAATTTGATTGAAAGGGTAGGTATTGATGTTCCGTTTGTTCTTTTTGTTTCCTGGTCGTTAGTTAGCACAACCTGCAGGATGACATTGTCATAGGCTTTGTTTAGATGATGATTGTGGTTGTACCAGTCGGATGATTTCTTATGAATTTCCACATTGCCCGCCCAAAGCGTTTCTCCAATTTTAATCTTTGCATTAAAGAAGTCAGGCCCTGCATCTTTGTTATGCCAACCGTTTTCTATGATTTCCAGGTTTTCACCATTGTCAGAAACTAAGTTATCTGTATGAAATAGTTTATACTTCCATAAATAGTGCAGGAAGTCTTCCGGGATACTTTCCATGGAATTATTTTTTACGTTAAAACAGTGTGTGGTCCAAAGTTAAAAATTCTGATGTAAAGAAAAGGTTAAATTAACTGTTTATCTTTTAGAATTTTCATCATTTTTTGCTGTAAAGCAGTAGCTTTTTCTCTTGCTGCCTTATGGAAATCGTGAGAGCTATCGCTAAATATTATTGAGCGGGAAGAGTTTATGAGTAATCCGCATTTTTTGTTCATTCCTTTACTGGAAACTTCTTCCAGGCTTCCTCCCTGTGCACCAATGCCCGGTACGAGGAGAAAATGTTCAGGGATGATTTTCCTGATTTTTTCCAGCTCTTCAACTTTTGTTGCTCCAAAAACAAACATAGTATTGTTCTTATTTCCCCAACAACTTGCTGTAGAAATAACTTTCTCGAAGAGTCGCATTTTTTCTTTTTCTGAATAAAAATATTGAAAATCGAAAGCTCCTTCATTTGAGGTCAGGCCTAATAATATGGTCCATTTATTTTTAAATTCCAGGAATGGTTCTGCTGAGTCTTTGCCCATATATGGTGTTACAGTTGCTGCATCACAATTGAGCGTTTCAAAAAAAGTCCGTGCATACATGCGTGCTGTGTTTCCGATATCTCCCCTTTTTGCATCAGCTATTACAAATATTTCGGGGTAATATTGTTTAATATATTTTATGGTTTTTTCTAATGTTTTCCACCCTTTTGCTCCATTTGTTTCATAAAAAGCGGTATTGATTTTATAGGCTACACATGTATCGTGAGTGTTGTCGATAATAGCTTTGTTGAACTCAAAAACAGGGTCTTTCTGGTTGTTAAGATGAGATGGTATTTTATCAGCATCAGAATCCAGTCCAATGCACAAATAACTTTGTTTCTGACGAATTTTTTCAAAAAGTCCGGCTGTACTCATAGCATTATTAGTTTAGCCCTGATTCTTTTAGTTTCTCAGCATTCTCTTCCATTTGGAGTTTGTCAATGATTTCTTGTATGTCGCCGTCCATAATTGAATCAAGATTATACAAGGTTAAATTTATTCTATGGTCAGTCATTCTGCCTTGCGGGAAGTTGTAGGTTCTGATTTTAGCCGACCTGTCTCCTGTGGAAACCATTGTTTTTCTTTGGGATGCAACTTCATCATGTTGTTTCTGAAGTTCCATGTGGTATAATCTTGATCTTAGTTCGTTTTTAGCTTTATTCAGGTTTTTCAGTTGTGATTTTTCGTCCTGGCATGTAACTACAATTCCTGTGGGAATGTGTGTTAGTCTTACAGCTGAATAAGTTGTGTTCACCGATTGTCCTCCCGGGCCGGATGACATAAAAATATCTTTCCTGATGTCTTCATCGTGTATTTCAATGTCAACATCTTCAGCTTCCGGCAGTACTGCTACAGTGGCAGCTGAAGTGTGGACTCTGCCTTGTGTTTCAGTTTGTGGAACACGCTGCACACGATGTACACCCGATTCATACTTTAGTGTTCCGTATACATTCGCACCGCTTATTTTCATCACCACTTCCTTAAAACCTCCTACAGTTCCTTCAGAAGCATGTGTTACTTCTATCTTCCATTTTTTTGATTCGCAATATTTTACATACATCCTGTATAAATCTCCGGCAAAAATACTTGCCTCATCGCCACCTGTACCAGCACGAATTTCCAGGATAGCATTCTTTTCATCTTCAGGCTCCTTGGGGATTAATAAAAATTTAATTTTTTGCTCAAGAGGTTCCTTCTTTTGATATAATTCGTCCAGCTCGGCTTTGGCCATTTCTCTCATCTCCTCATCAGCTTCATGTTCGAGCATTTCTTTTGATGTTTTAATGTTGTCAAGGAGATTTTTATATTCTTTATATGCCTCTATAATAGGTTGAAGGTCCTTGTATTCTTTATTTAGCTTGATGTATCGGTCCATATCATTCATCACTTCCGGATCGGCTATCAACTCGCTTACCTCATCAAATCGTAGTTTAATGCCTTCAAGCTTTTCCAGTATTATATTTTTTTCACTCATTGGTTTATTTATTATCTGTCAATGTTATATTTTTCAGGTATATTCAAACACACCGTAAGGGCTCTTTATTGTAAGTTCTTTTTTTTCCGATGCATAACATTTTCCAATCACTTTAGCATCGATGTTGAAAGATTTAGAGATTTGGATAATGGCATTTGCATATTTTTGATTTACATAAATTTCAAAACGATGCCCCATGTTAAAAACTCTATACATTTCTTTCCAGTCTGTTCCTGATTCTTTTTGAATAATCTTAAATATTTCAGGTGTTTCAAAGAGGTTGTTTTTCACTACATGTATATTGTTTACAAAGTTAAGTATTTTTGTTTGAGCACCGCCTGAGCAATGTATCATTCCATGAATATTATTCCGGTATTTTTTGAGAATTTCTTTTATTACAGGTGCATAGGTTCTTGTTGGTGATAGTACCAGTTTACCTGCATCGAGGCCAAGGTTCTGTATCTGATCGGTTAATTTATATTTCCCTGAATATATTAATTCGTTATCAATTTCATTATCATAGCTTTCCGGGTATTTTTGTGCCAGGTATTTTGCAAACACGTCGTGTCTGGCAGAGGTTAACCCATTACTCCCAATACCACTATTATATTCTTTTTCATAAGTAGCTTTTCCTGAAGAAGAAAGTCCAATGATAACATCTCCATCCTGAATATTACTGTTATCGATTACATCTTTTCTTTTTAATCTTGTTGTCACCGTAGAGTCCAGGATTATTGTTCTCACAAGGTCTCCAACATCAGCAGTTTCTCCGCCGGTTGAATATATGTTAATACCTAATGAACGTAACTCTTCAAGGACTTCTTCTGTTCCATTAATGACAGCTGAAATTACTTCTCCGGGTATTTTGTTCTTATTTCTTCCAATGGTTGAAGAAAGGAGAATGTTGTCGCAGGCTCCGGCGCAAAGGAGATCATCGAGGTTCATGACAATTGCATCCTGGGCAATTCCTTTCCACACATTCATGTCGCCGGTTTCTTTCCAGTAAATATATGCAAGTGATGATTTTGTGCCTGCCCCGTCAGCGTGCATTATGTTGCAATATTTTTTATTCCCGGTTAAATAATCCGGGACAATTTTACAGAACGCATTAGGAAACAATCCTTTGTCAATGTTTTTTATGGATTTGTGCACGTCTTCTTTTGAGGAGGACACACCACGCTGATTGTATCTGGAATTATTCGGCATAGTCATTTTTTTTGCTGGCTACAAAATTAAGAATTCGTAGTTTATAACCATCTATAATTATAAAAAAAAGAAAAGGCTGACTAAAAAGTTTTTATATAAGAGGCTTGCTGAAAACCAGGTTTTGCCTTTAATCCGGTGATTGCCGGAAGACCTGCTTTTCAGCAACTTCTCCCGCCGGCTGCCGGGCCGGGGCAAAGAAGTTGCTGAAAATTTAGTTTTATTTCTTTTTAGACCATCTCTACTTTTTTACTCGGGTGAGTAATCTGTTGAGATAACTTTAAATTCTGTTCTTCTGTTTATCTGATGGGCTTCTTCTCTTTGTTCCTCTGATTCGAGTCCTTCAATAAATTCTTCAGTTAAAGTATCGCCTTCCTCCAAGAAATCATATTCTTCAGCGAGTTTCTTGTCAATTTCTTTAGGTTTTGTTGCTGCATAACCTTTAGCTCTTAGTCTTTCAGAATCAATTCCATGCTCTATTAGGTAATCCACAACTGACTCAGCACGTTTGGTGGATAGTTCGACGTTTGCCCAGTGTTCTCCTCTGTGGTCTGTATGAGCTCTTAATTCAATAATAACGCGTGGGTTATCATTGAGTGTTTCTACCAACTGGTTAAGAGCTTCTTTAGATTCGTCCCGCAGGCTCCATTTAGCAAAGTCGTAGAAGATATTGGGCAATTCGATTGGTTCTTCAATTGATGATAAGAGAATTTCCGGTTCAAATACTTTACTCTCTTCCATTCCTTTAGTAGAGGCTTTATCTTTATTGGTAAGGTATTTTTCTTTTGAAGCTACGAAAACGTAGTCTGTTTCAGGTCTGAGCATAAATTTAAATTTTCCGTCTTCATCTGTTTTATCGCTCATGGTCATTCCGTCACTGCCAACCATTTTAACATTTGTTTCTTCAATTGGTTCTTCAGATTTTTCGTCTTTTACAGTACCTTCAACGCTGAATTTCAAAGGAGGTAAAACAAAAGAGAAAATTTTATCATTTCTGTCCCTGGTTGAGCTAAAGAAACCTTTTTCTTCTTCAGCCTGGAAAATAATTCCAAAATCATCCTGGGTTGAGTTAATGGGGTGCCTCATGTTTTCTATTTCCCATTTACCATCTTCTTCGGATGCTTTGAAGATGTCTAAACCTCCCATTCCGGGATGATAATCTGAAGAGAAGTATAGTGTTCCATCAGGATGAATAAAAGGGAATACTTCATTACCCGGAGTATTAATGCTTTCGCCCATATTTACAGGCTGACCCCATTCTCCATTGTCTTCTTTGGTCACTTTCCAGATATCCAATTGGCCATGACCACCTTCCATGTTGGATACAAAATATAAAGTATTTCCATCTTCAGTGATGGATGGGTGTGCAAATACAAGGCTGTCATGTCCTAATTCCATAGGCTCTGGTTTTTCCCATTCCCCGTTGTTTTTTTCTGATACATAGATATTGCATCCCATTGACTCTTTTTTATCTACCTCACATCTTGTAAAATACATTGTATTGTATCCATCTGTTAATGAGGCTGCCCCTTCTTCAACTTCTGTGTTTACCTGTCCGGAAATTTGTTCTGGCCGGCTCCATTTGTCTGACTTATCTTTACTGGAATAAAAAATGTCGGAAAAATACTCACCTGTTCCCCCGTGTTTTTCCTCTCCTGTGGATTCTTCCCTGGTCGAAGTAAAATATATTTCGTCATATTCGGAGTTTGAATAGGCTGGTGCATAATCCCTGCTTGTTGAATTTAAAAATTTCATTTCTGTCACTTTGTAGCCACTAGGATTCTCTATCCATTTCTGAGCCAGCTCACATGATTTTGCGCCCATGTCGCCACGCGGATCATCCGGGGCTAATTTGGCATATTCATTATAATTGTCTATTGCTTCATCAAATTTTTCATTGGCTTTTAAAGCTTCTGCATAATAAAGGTAAATTTTTGGATTATCATATTCTTTGCGGATCGCATTGTTGTACCATAGCTCTGCCTTTGAGTATTGTCCGGTAATTCGGTAGGATTTAGCAATTTTAAAGATAATCGTGTCTTTTATGTCATCATCTCGGATGTTGCTGTAGGCTTCACGATATAAATCAACTGCTTCGTAATACTGGCCTGCATTATACATTTCTTCTGCCTCGTAATAAAGCTTTTTTTGCCCTAGTGCTGCAGAGGAAATTATCAAGAAAAACAAACTTATGGTGAAGATTTTCTCTTTTTTCATTACCGGTCAACTTTTATTAAATATACAAAACGTATAATCTTAATATGACTATTGTACACGATATTGGTGTAAGTCATCATAATTATACCTCTGTAAATGTAAATAAATTTAGTTAAAATTAAAAAATCGCCTTATAAAGCAAACCTAAATATTTTTTAACGTGTAAACAACATTTCTCTGTATTTTGGGAATGGCCAAATTTCATCGTCTATAATCATTTCCAGTTTATCCACATGATAGCGTATATCTTCAAAGTAAGAGCAAACTTTTTTGTTATAAGTATCAGCCTGGATTTTTATATCGGAAATCTGGTTTGCTTTCTTTCTTTCATTAATCATGTTTACTACTTTTTCCCGGATATTCGTAATGTGTGTTGCAATTCTTTCGACAGTATTCATTTGATGCATAGTCATCTTTTTGTATTGATTATCCGGGTATATTTCTTTTATTTTTTGAATATTTTCCAGTAAAATATTCTGATATTTCAATGCGGTTGGTATAATATGGTTCATGGATAAATCTCCTAATACTCTTGCTTCAATCTGGGTTTTTTTAACATATTGTTCAAGCCTGATTTCTTTTCTTGCCTTTAATTCCCGGGGATTTAGGATGTTGTTTTTTGAAAATAATTCAGTTGCCGATGAACTCATCAGCATTTCGTTTGCGCCGGGTATGGTTGATATGTTTGAAAGTCCTCTTTTTTTTGCTTCCTGAACCCAGTCTTTGCAGTAACCATCTCCTTCAAAGCGGATGTTTCTGGATTCCTGGATATACACTTTCAGCACCCTGAATATTGCTTCATCTTTTTTTAAATCCTCTTTTTCAATAAGTTTTTCTACTTCATTTTTAAAATTTTTCAATTGATTTCCTATAGCTGTATTTATAGCCATAACAGGTGCAGCAACATTGGCAGATGAACCAACCGCACGGAATTCAAATCGATTTCCAGTAAAGGCAAAAGGCGAAGTACGATTTCTGTCTGTATTATCAAGAAGGATCTCCGGGATTTTTCCTATATCCAGTTTTAGTTCACCTTTTTCTTCGGGTGTCATTTTGGTATTGTCAACACGCTTTTCTAATTCATCAAGCATTTGTGTCAGCCTGTTCCCTATAAACACAGACATTATAGCCGGTGGAGCTTCATTGGCTCCAAGCCTGTGCTCATTACCCGCTATTGCTATACTAGCCCTGAGGAGGTCGGCATGTTCCCATACTGCTTTAATAATATTGACCAGAAATGTTAGAAACTGAAAGTTTTGTTTAGGGTTTTTTCCTGGCGCCAGTAGGTTTTTCCCATGATTGGTTTCTAATGACCAATTGCAATGCTTACCCGAACCATTAATTCCGCGGAAAGGTTTCTCATGAAACAGAACTCTGAAATGATGCTTTTTAGCAACTTTATCCATTATTGTCATTATCATTTGATTGTGATCAGTTGATAAATTGGCTTCCTCGTAACGGGGTGCGCATTCAAACTGGTTAGGTGCAACTTCGTTATGCCTCGTTTTGACCGGTATCCCTAAACGATATGCTTCGATTTCAAACTCATGCATAAAATTTTTTACCCTGTCTGTCAATGAACCAAAGTAATGATCACTTAATTGCTGGTCCTTGGCGGAAGGATGCCCCAGCAGGGTTCGGCCTGTTAAATAAAGGTCTGACCTGGCATTATAGAATGCTTCATCAACAAGGAAGTATTCTTGTTCCCATCCCAGGTTTGCAATAACTCTGTCAGTGTTTTTATCAAAGAATTTGCAAACCTCGGTTGCTGCTTCATCAATTAGATGGAGAGATTTCAGTAGAGGTGTTTTATAGTCAAGCGCTTCTCCATTGTATGAGACGAAAATTGTAGGTATACACAAAGTTCTTCCATATACAAAAGCTGGCGAAGAAGGGTCCCATGCTGTATATCCTCTTGCTTCAAAGGTGTTTCTTAGTCCTCCACTTGGGAAACTTGATGCGTCTGATTCCTGCTGTACAAGTAGACTTCCCTGGAAATTTTCCAGAGCTCCTCCATTCTCAGCTGGTTCAAAAAATGCATCATGTTTCTCTGCTGTAGCGCCAGACAAAGGGTGAAACCAATGTGTATAATGTGTTGCTCCTCGTTCAATAGCCCATGCTTTCATTCCAGAGGCCACCTGGTTTGCAAATTTCCTGTCTATTTTAATTCCTTTTTCTATGGAATCAATCACGTTCTCATAAGCTTCCTTTGAGAGATATTCCTGCATTTTTTGTTTATCAAATACATTCTCTCCATAATACTGAGATGTTTTTACCGCAGGAATTTCTACGGGGATAGGCTCTCTTTGAAGAACCGTTTCAAGTGCTTTAAATCTTATTGTTGACATAGGGCAAAAAAATAAGGGGTTTGTTTGCAAAAATAGTATATTTTTTTAAAATACCCCTTGTGTATTTGGGGTAAATTTTAAAAATAAATAAAATTGATAGGGCAGCGGTGTTTTAAATAGGGGTGTAACAAAAAAACCCACCTTATGAAAGGCGGGTTTAGTTTTTTATCGAATAATATGCTCGTTATTCGGGACTACAAATTGATAATTATGCTGTGTTCTCTTTTATTTTGCTATTTCAGCATAATGTTCATAGAAGTATGTAATTGTTTCAATTCCGTTATAAAATTGTTCCAGTGGATAATTTTCATTTGGTGAGTGAATTACATCAGAGTCCAGCCCAAAACCGATTAATATTGATTTTATTCCCAGTACATTATCCAGTTTTGAGATAATAGGTATACTACCACCACTGCGATAAGGGATTGGTTTTTTGCCAAATGTTTTTTCCATAGCTTTGCTTGCCGCTTCATAAGCCGGGAGGTCAATTGGGCATACATATCCTTGTCCTCCATGAAGTGCTTTTACGCTGACTTTAACTGATTTAGGAGCAATTGATTTGAAATAGTCTTCAAATAGTTTGCTGATTTTTTTCCAGTCCTGGTTAGGAACCAGTCTCATTGATATTTTTGCACCAGCAGTTGAAGGCAATACTGTTTTAGCTCCTTCTCCCTGGTATCCGCTCCACATTCCGTTTACATCCAGTGACGGTCTTATTCCGGTTCTTTCCAGGGTTGTATATCCTTTTTCTCCGTGTACTTCTTCTATATCTAATGATTTTTTGTATTTCTCAAGGTCAAATGGTGCCTTGTTCATTTCTTTTCTTTCCTCTTCGGATGCTTCTAAAACATCGTCATAGAAACCAGGGATGGTTACTTTGTTGTTTTCATCAGTTAATTGTCCAATCATTTTTGCCAGGACATTGGCCGGATTGGCAACGGCACCTCCGAATAATCCTGAATGCAGGTCTTTATTTGGACCTGTAACTTCAACTTCCATATAAGCCAATCCTCTTAATCCGGTTGTTATAGAAGGAGCATCTTTCCCGAGCATACTTGTGTCTGATACAAGGATTGTATCTGCCTGGAGCATGTCTTTATGTTTTTCGCAGAATTTTTCAAGGTTTGGAGAGCCAATTTCTTCTTCTCCTTCAACCATGAATTTAACATTGCAGTCTAGCTTTCCTGTTTTTGTCAGGTATTCAAATGCTTTGACGTGCATGAAAGTTTGACCTTTGTCGTCATCAGCTCCGCGAGCAAAAATTTTGCCATCTCTTATTTCCGGTTCGAAAGGTTCTGATTTCCACTTTTCAATCGGGTCAACTGGCATAACGTCATAGTGTCCATACACCAGTACAGTGGGCTTATTTTTATCAATGATTTTTTCTCCATAAACAACTGGATTTCCGTCTGATGGCATCACTTCTGCCTTATCGGCTCCTGCTTCGATAATTTTTTTCTTTAGCTCTTCAGCAGCTTTTTTCATGTCCTCTTTATGCTCTTTTTCTGAGCTGATAGAAGGAATGCGAATTAATTCAAACAGTTCGTCTAAAAATCGCTGCTTGTTTTCTTCAATATACGTTTTAATGTCTTCCATATTAATTTATTTTAATTGTTATTATCAAAGTCCGAAGATAAGAAATCTTTGTTATTTTGAATAATTTTAAATTAACTTCTGGCCAAGGATGTTTATTCTATTGGTAGTCAAGGTTTATTATTGAGCTTTGTTGAACAATTTGATATCATCAAAGAATTCTACCAGAAGAATATTAGGACAATCTGTTTAAGCATGAATTTTTAAAAATTGTTTTTAGTGAAAAAAAAATTTTCATTTTGAATATGATTTAAGATGAAAACTTTATATTTGTAGCGTTTATTTAATTGAAATATTAGTTGTAATGCAATATTTACGTTTTTATAAAATTTGGTGGTGGCAACAGCTTGATAGATTAAAGCAAAGCATTTAATCCTGAGAAAGTTGTTTCTATGATATTAACAAGCCGCGGGTAAATGCCTGCGGCTTTTTTTTGATTTAAAAGTGCATTATGTTTAAACAGAAAAACCAAAGATGGTGGCGGAATATGTTATTCCTCTGGCGCTGTAAGCGCCAAATAGGAGGTATGTGTATTTGAATTTAAAATTTCAATAAGCTATTTTTTACATGTCAGTTTCATAATGTATAATCTTTTAAAAAACAGAACAATGGAAACAAATAATATAAAAGTAGATCAAACAGAAAAACAAAAAAACTATACGCAAACAGAGTATAAACCAGGATATTTCGGAGATTATGGGGGGATGTATGTTCCCGAGGTATTAAGCACAAAGCTCGAGCATCTTGCTGCTGTTTTTGAAAAACTAAAAGTCAATAAGGATTTTCTTGATGAATTGAGCTATTATCAGAAACATTATATAGGCAGGCCTTCTCCGTTATACTATGCCTCTACTTTATCTCAACATATAGGTTCAAAGGTTTATTTAAAGAGGGAAGATTTGAACCATACTGGTTCTCACAAGATAAACAATACCATGGGCCAGATTCTTATAGCTAAGTACATGGGTGCCAAAGAGATAATTGCGGAGACAGGCGCAGGTCAACATGGTGTTGCTACAGCTACTGCTGCAGCATTGGTGGGTATTCCATGCAAGATTTTTATGGGTCAGAAAGATGCTGCTCGGCAGTCAATGAATGTCTATAGGATGAAGGTGCTGGGAGCAGAAGTGATTACTACAGAAACCGGTACAGCTACATTAAAGGATGCAATAAATGTTGCATTAGAATATTACGTCAAAAACCCTGATGCATTTTATCTTTTAGGCTCGGCAGTCGGACCTCGTCCATATCCTGAAATAGTACGTTTTTTTCAGGGTGTTATAGGCAGGGAAGCCCGGCAACAAATTCTCGAACAGGAAAAAAGGCTGCCTGATGCTCTTTTTGCATGTGTGGGAGGGGGCTCAAATGCCATTGGACTGTTTTCAGAGTTCCTGGAAAATCCTGAAGTTGCAATTTATGCCGCAGAAGGAGGAGGAGAGGGAGAATTGCTGTACAAGACAGCTTCCACTCTTGTAATGGGAAAACCAACCGTTTTTCAGGGGACTTATTCTTATTGTCTTGTTGATGAGAGTGATTCACCAATAGATAGCTATTCCATAGCAGCTGGTCTTGATTATCCTGGAGTAGGCCCGGAACATGCCTATCTCAAAGATACAGGGAGGGCTGATTATCATTGTATTACTGATAAGGAAGCTGTTGAGGCTTTTGGTTTACTCTCAAAAACAGAAGGCATTATTCCCGCTCTTGAATCTTCCCATGCCATTGCTCTTGTTGCCAAAATAATGAAAAATGCGAAAGACAAAATCAGTATTATTAATCTTTCAGGTAGAGGAGATAAAGATATGGATCGTAAATTGTTATAAATTTTACCTAAAATTAAATCTGATTGTAGCTTAATTTTGTTTATGGCCGGTTTTACTTTGTAGAACCGGCCTTTTTATTCCTGAATTTTTCACTAATTTTGCCCTGAAAAAATTGATAATTTGAAAAATATAGAAGACAAAGATATAGTAAGAGGTAAGAAACTTCCCCTTGTTGAAGAGTTTTATACCATCCAGGGAGAAGGTTATCATGTTGGGAAACCAGCCTATTTTATTCGAATCGGAGGTTGTGATATAGGTTGTTACTGGTGTGATTCTAAATTAACATGGAATCCTGAGTTCCATCCATTGGTAGATATAGAAGAGATTGTTCAGGAAGTGAAAAAAACTCCGGCTAAATCTATTGTAGTTACAGGTGGAGAACCGTCTCTTTACAATCTTGAGCCATTATGCAAAGCATTGAAAAATAATGGTGTTGAAACGTTTCTGGAAACTGCAGGAACCAATGAACTTACAGGTAAGTGGGACTGGATTTGTCTTTCCCCCAAAAAACAAAATCCTCCTCTATCCGTTTTCTATAACAAAGCTGATGAATTAAAGGTGATTATATATGAGGAAGACGATCTTCTATGGGCAGAAGAAGCAGCTAAAAATGTGAAAGAAAAATGCCTGTTATATTTGCAACCTGAATGGAGCAGGTATAAAAAGATAGTTCCTCTTATTATTGATTATGTCAAGCAAAATCCGCAGTGGAGTGTTTCTTTACAAGCTCATAAATTTATGCGTATTCCATAGAATTCGATTTATAACATTGAAATAGGGTTAAATATAAAACCTACATGATAGTATAAATATGAATATCACAAAAGGAAAAGTTTATTTTATCATGGTAAGCTCCATAAGACCTTAAAAAAATTAAAAAATAAACTTATGAAACAATATATTTTTATTCTTTTAGCGATTTTATTAATAGCAAGTTCCCTGTACGGCCAGTCTAGTTATACCACTAAATCGAAAAAAGCCGTTGAATATTTTGAGCAGGGGCATCAACAATATAATTTGAGGGAGTACGAATCTGCATTAGAATTTTTGGATAAAGCCATCAATAAGGATGATGAATTTATAGAAGCGTATATTGTCAAAGGGCAGGTTTATGAAGCACTTGATAAACTGGAAAAAGCATTGGAAAATTATCATATTGCTACTGGCATTGATCCTGATTTTCATCCTGCAGTATTTTATAGTATAGGTATGTTGTACCAAAATCTGGGTGAATATGAGAAGGCTAAATCAAGTCTCGAAAGATATCTGGAATTTGAAAATATTGGTCCGATATATAAAGAAAAAGCCAGGTTTAGAATTGAGTCATGTGATTATGCAATTGAACAGCTTAAAAATCCGGTGGATTTCGAACCTAAAGATTTAGGTTACGCCATCAACAGTGAGTATGACGATTATTGGCCTTCAATATCAGCAGATGGAAAGACACTTGTATTCACAAGACTTGTTCCGGTGGAGAGAGATGAGGAGTGGGAGAGGGAAATGGAAAACATACCTGAAGAACGGCGACGAATGATAGAAGCAATGAATCCAAAAGAGCAAGAGGATTTTTTTATTAGTTATAAAACAGACACAGGGTGGTCAGAAGCAAAAAATATAGGTTCTCCTTTAAACACAGATAAGAACGAAGGAGCTCAAAGTTTGTCAGCTGCCGGGCGAACAATGTATTTCAGCGCTTGTAACCGTAGTGATGGTAAAGGGAGCTGTGATATCTATGTTTCTTATAAGCAAAACGGGGAATGGAGCGAAGCGGAGAATATTGGTTCACCGGTAAATACTAAATCATGGGAGTCACAACCTTCCATTTCACCTGATGGGAAAACGTTGTATTTTACCAGTAATCGTTCAGGAGGCAAAGGAAAAAAGGATATTTGGAAAAGCGTTTTGCAATCTGACAGTACATGGAGTAAACCCGAAAATTTAGGAGACAGCATTAATACTCCTGAGGATGACATGGCTCCCTATATCCACAGGGATAATCAAACCCTCTATTTTTCCTCTGATGGTTGGCCCGGAATGGGGGGATTAGATTTATTTAAATCCCGGAAGCTTGAAGATGACAAATGGTCGGAGCCTCAGAATCTTGGATATCCAATCAATACACATAAAAATGAAGCTGGTTTTATGGTTAACTCAGTTGGGACTACAGCTTATTATTCGAGTAACCGGGAGGACGATGAGGGAGAAAACATCTACAAATTTGAGTTGCCAGAGAAAGCAAGGCCTGTAGCCAGTTCTTATATGCAGGGGAAGGTTTATGACGCTAACACCCAGGAACCATTACAAGCCCGTTTTGAACTTATCACCCAGGAAGACGAAACGATAATTATGGAATCACACTCCAGTAGGGAGGATGGTGAATTTCTGGTCTCCATACCAACAAATAATAATTATGTGCTGAATGTTTCAAAAGATGGATATCTGTTTTACTCTGATAATTTTGAAATGAAAGGAGAACATGCAATTACAGAACCATTGAGTAAAGATATACCACTGAAACCCATTAAAGAGGGAGAAAAAATAGTTTTAAGGAATGTATTTTATGAGTTAGATTCCTATGAACTAAAAAACGAATCCAGGGTTGAATTGAACAAACTTTACGATTTGCTTAACAACAATCCGGAAGTGGATATTGAAATATCAGGGCATACGGATAGTATTGGGACAAATGAATATAATATTACTCTTTCAGAAAACAGGGCAAAATCTGTTTATAAATATTTGATTAATAAAGGAATAGATGAAAACAGACTGAATTATAAAGGATATGGAGAAACTGAACCTGTAGCACCCAACAATACACCAGAGGGCAGAGCCCTGAACCGTAGAACAGAAATAAAAGTTATTAATAAAACCGAATGATTCAGTAAGAAATATGATTATTGACGGAGAAAGATTACTAGGCAAATTCAGAAATAGAAGTAAATTTCAAAATTGTCATTATTTATGAATGCGCCTTTTTATAGCAGAAGTTTTACATTTATTTTTTATTGTAAGAAGATTTATATTGCTCCTCTTTAATATTCATATTGTTTGTTTCGGCTTCTCTTATAAGGTCTTTGATTCTGTCAATTTGTTTTTGTTTGTGCACTTCTCTAAGGTTTCTTGCAGTTTCAGTAAAATATTGGTGATTAGAGATAAACTTTAACTGGAGTTTATTCCATTCATTCCAATCATTAATTTTATTTTGTGCCTTTAACTCCTTATATAGTGTATTAGATACAGGGATAAAGTCGCTTCTTCCCAGATAGTCCAGGTCTGCATCACACATAATTTTTTCCAGTAAATTCTGAGGTTCGGGAGGTATTTTGGTTGCCATAATTAAATCTTCTATTTTTTCAATTTCTTCCTGCTTGTAACCAAATTTTGGAAGGTATTCATTCGCCAGTTGGCAACCGTAATATTCATGATTGCTATATCCTACAATATGTCCTGCATCATGGAATAATGCTGCAGTTTTAAGGAGCAGAATAGCTTCATCGTCTACACCTTCACCGTATCCTATTAATTCCACCTGGTTTATAACATCTATAGTGTGTTTTACATTGTGGTAATATAAATGTTCTGGCAATTCTTTTTCAAGCCTGTCGAGTATAAGTTCTTGTAGGTCTGTAAATTGCCTTAGCAAATATTTGGTGTGGAAAATATGGTTGGTCTTTTTCCCTACTTTACGGTTTTCAGAATAAGCTGGTTTTATTCTTTTTAGCCGTAAAATTTCCATGTCCCCCATATATTTGACTGGAATTTTTCCATTGTATTCGCAATTAAAATATTGCTGGGTGAGCTCGTATGTTATTAACGAGACATTTACTTCACCTGATTCGCTTGCGGAGGCAATTCTTGTTGCTATATGTACAGTATCACCTTTTAAGTCATATGATATTTTTTTTCTCCCATGGAAATTTGCCGTAACCGGGCCGGTATGAATACCTATTCTAAAATCCCAGAATTCTTTTTCCTTTTTTTTATATTCTTCTTTTAAGTTATTCATGTACTCCTGCATTTCCATGGCAGCCAGCACAACATCTACAGGGTTGGTAATGTTTTTTTGCGGCACTCCTCCAGCACACATAAATGCATCTCCAATGGTTTTTATTTTTTCTATTTTGTATTTTTTAACGATATTATTGAATTCCAGGGTTATGTTGTCCAGCTCATCCATTATATCAGCAGAGGATTTTTCCCGGGCAATTTTTCTGATTCCTTCTACATCTGCATAGAGGACAGTTACCATGTCAAAGCGGAGAGAACTTGTCTGGCTTGGGTATTTACTACCTTCAGGAAGGTGTTGGTAGGGGACTTTAGCTATTATATTTTCTAAACGTTCTTTTTCTTTTTCTAATCTGTTTTTTTCATTTCCAACTTCTTTTACTTTTTTTGTTAAAGATTTATTTTCTTTTATAAGTTCTGATATGCGGTATAATAGCTGTTCTTCTTTATGCTTATCCATAATAATTTATTCCCAGTTGCTTTACTTAAACCTAACGTAATAATTGGAAATTGGTTTAAAAAAAAATGAAAAATTTCACTGCAATTTTGACAATCTTGTATATTTGTTACGTATCTTGCAATTTTTACTTATTTCATATTATTTGAGGAATAGGTATAAATTTTCAGGTTAACTATTTAAAAATTTAAATGTATTGCTATGAGTAAAAAATTGTTTCAACTTTTTAGCGTTTTATTGGTTACTGCCTTAGTGTTAAACGGGTGTCAAGAAGCCCGGGAAAAAGAAGATAATATGGCATCAAGACCAATGAGTGAAATTCAAAAAAAGGTTAATGAATTTGTAGAAGTAGAATTAAAGTCAGACATTTCTCATTTAAGTGAAGATCAAAAAGAAATGTTATCGTATCTTTTTGATGCAGCAGAAATTATGGATGACATTTTTTGGAAACAAGCGTTTGGGGATAAAGATGAGTTGCTTAACGCAATTGAAAATGAGGATTTAAAAAAGTTTGTTCATATTAATTACGGGCCATGGGAAAGATTAAATGACAACAAGCCTTTTGTTAAAGGTTATGAAGAAAAACCCGAAGGTGCTAACTTTTATCCTGAGGATATGACAAAAGAGGAATTTGAAAATTTTGATGATGAGGATAAGTCTAGTTTGTATACAATAGTCAGAAGAAACGAAGAAGGTGACCTAATAACGATCCCTTATAGTGAAGCATACAAAGATAAACATGAGAAAGCAGCTGAATTACTGAAGAAAGCTGCAGAATTGGCGGAAAATGAAAGTTTTAAAAACTATTTAAAATTAAGGGCAGAAGCACTAGTAACAGACGAGTATCTGGATTCAGATATGGCATGGATGGATGTTAAAGATAATGATGTGGATTTTGTTGTAGGGCCAATTGAAAATTATGAAGATGGACTTTATGGTTATAAAGCTGCTCATGAGGCTTTTATATTGATTAAAGACCATGAATGGACAGAGAAGCTGGAAAAATTCAGTAAGTTATTACCCGAACTACAAGAAAGCCTACCGGTGGACAAGGAATATAAACAGGAAAAACCCGGTATTGATTCTGACCTGGGAGTTTATGAAGCAGTATTTTATGCAGGAGACTGTAATGCAGGAAGCAAAACAATTGCAATTAACCTTCCTAATGATGAGCGTGTACATAAGGAGAAAGGTAGCCGGAAACTTCAGCTTAAAAATTCGATGAAATATAAATTTGATAAAATTCTGGTACCAATCAGTGAGGTATTGATTGATGAGTCGCAGCGGGAATATATAAAATTTGATGCATTTTTTGAAAATACCATGTTTCATGAAGTGGCCCATGGTCTGGGTATTAAAGAGACAATTACAGACAAAGGAACAGTCAGAAAAGCATTAAAGGAATATTACAGCCCTGTTGAGGAGAGTAAAGCAGACATTATTGGACTTTACCTGGTTAAACAACTTTCTGAAATGGGAGAATTGGAAGATAAAGAGCTGAAAGATAATTATGTCACCTTCATGGCTAGTATATTCCGTTCAATTCGTTTTGGTGCTGCCAGTTCACACGGAAAAGCAAACATGATGAGATTCAATTATTTTAAAGATCAGGGCGCTTTTACTCGTGATGAAGAAACCGGAACTTATAAGGTTGATTTTGATAAGATGACAGAAGCCATGAATACATTGGGCGAGAAGATTTTAACAATGCAGGGTGATGGTGATTACGAGGCGGCTGAAAAAATGGTTAAAGAAAATGCAAAAATAAAAGAAACACTTCAGAAAGATCTTGACAGACTGACTGAAGAGGGAGTACCAAGAGATATAAGATTTAAACAAGGTAAGGATATCCTTGGATTATAATTCGACGTTTATTTTCTGAATTTAAAGCCTGCCTTTTAGGTGGGCTTTAATTGTATGTGTTAAGATGATTTTGATTTGTTAAGAAATAGTTAACTTTGTAATTGATAGATAGGCTTTTCTGGTACGGTAGGATTCGGTTTTGGTTGAAATAGAAAGTAAATTTATATATGCTTTGCTATAGTGAATATTGCAGATTTTATCTCATCATCACCATTTTCATATTGATGATTTTGTTGCTCTTGTTCCCACTTTCTGGCCATTCACAAATTGCAGTATCCGATACGGTAGAAGAGCATCCTGTAGTATCAGATTCTTTATCAGATTCAGATTCTGTTAAGTTTCATATTAGGAAAGAAGTGTTAAAGGAATCCCATGGTTTTTATGATACTATCAGGAATAAAGCTTCAAGAAACAGTATTTTACAATCGCTGTACGACTTAATTTTTGTCCAATCCCGGGAAGATGACCTTTTAAGTGATAGTACCACTATTGATGAAATTGCAAATCCTTTTGATGTTTTTGCAGGCAAAATGATCGACAGTATAAAGTTTCATCAACTGGATGTATTTGGGGCTTCGGTTGATGATACATTGTTCCAGGATATTGCCTGGTATAAAGAAGTCGGTAACTGGATGCACATTACAACCCGGAAACATATTCTTCGGGACAATATATTATTTAGTGAAGGCGATAATATTGATCCATTGTTAATTGCAGATAGTGAGAGACTATTAAGACGGCTTCCATACCTTAAAGATGCCAGAATATTAATTGAAGAACATCCTGTAGAGAAAAAAAGGGTTAATGTAATAGTAATAACACAAGATGTGTGGTCTAAGGGATTTAATCTGGATCTTTCAGGACTGGATGCTGGTGAAATTGATGTATACGATAACAATATTTTTGGTATTGGACATAAATTACAGAATGATTTGATCTTTGATTACTTTAAAACAGGCAATCCCGGATTTAGAACCTTATACCGGGTCGATAATATAGCAGGAACATTTATTAACAGCAGGTTAACATATATGGATGCATTTGATGATAAACAATATGGTTTGGAAGCATCCAGAGATTTTTTTTCTTATAAAACAAACTGGGTAGGTGGCTTAAAAGCTTATAAATACGAAACCCGTAAAAACATAAGGAAAACAGATACAATCCTTTATAACACACCGCTAGACTATATTGACCATGATTTCTGGCTGGGATATGGGTTGCCTGTTTCTTCGGAAAGCAGGCTGTTTAAAAATCGTAACAGGATTGTTCTTGCTTTACGATATAAGAGGAGTAAGTTTTTTGAAGGTCCTGATGTACGGGAAAGATATAATTACCCTTTTCATAATCATCATATCTTTCTTGCAAATTTGAGTTTTTCAAGACAGAATTATTACACGAGTTCCCTGATGTATGGCTTTGGGAGAACAGAAGATATTCCCGTTGGTGACCTTTTTGGGTATACTTTTGGATGGGAGATTGATGAATTTTTTAAAAGATTTTATACAGGACTCAATTTTCGCCACGGAGAATTTTTTTCCAACTTTGGTTATATATCGAATAATTTAGACTTTGGAGGATTTATTTATAAAAACAATTTCGAACAAGGAGTATTTAATTTCCGGTCAAAATATATTAGTAAATTATTCCATGTTAAAAACCTAAAAATAAGGCAATTCGTGGATTTTAATTATAAGTGCGGAATAGAGCGTTTTGATGATGAATTCATTACTTTTAATCCATCGATGGATATTCGGGGCTTTTCAAGAGCCGATTTAACCGGAAAACAAAAGTTAGTAATGAAATTTGAAACTGTTGGATTTACCAATCTTTTTTATTACGGTTTTAGGTTTGCATTTTACGGATTTGCTGATATAGGTTTTATAGGAAGAGAGAATAAACTAATCTTTGAGAATCCTATGCAACATGGCTTTGGAATTGGTATGCGAGTGCGCAATGAAAACCTTGTCTTTAATACTTTACAGATTCGCCTGGGGTATTATCCTAACTTATCACCCACAAATAACCTCCTGTTTAGAATTTCAGGGGAAAAATCTTTCCGTCCTTATGAATATAACCCATCTATGCCGGATATGGTTGAGTATTAATAAATATGCGTATTTTTATTGCTCGATTTAAACATTGAACTTGCAGTGCTTTTTGTATTTTTGTCTTATGCGTGAAACGATTGAAATAAATATTGATAACAGTTTGCTATTTAAGAAGCAGCTTCTGGAATGGGGAAGGGGACAAGAGTATTTTCTTCTTCTTGATAGTCACCACTTTGCAGGTAATACTTCAAATAATAATTATCATTATGATTTTCTTGCAGCTTTTGGGCAAATGGACCATATCAAGGCGGATGAAAACAATGGATTTGCTGAACTGGAGAATTTTCTGAAAACTAAGAATGATTGGGCTTTTGGTTACTTTACTTATGATCTGAAAAATGAAGTAGAAGCGCTGCAATCTTTAAATACTGATAATCTTGGTTTTCCTGCTTTGTATTTTTTTCAGCCAGAATGTGTTATTGTTTCAGAGAATCAATCTGTTGTATTGCATTTCCTGCCTGGAAAAGAGACATATGATTTTTATGCAGATTTGATGGAGAGGATAAAAAATATTCAACCAGGGAAACCATCCGTTATTTCATCTTCTGTGAATATACAAAACCGGTTTGCGAAAGAAGAATATCTGGAGACGGTTACGAACCTTAAGCATCATATCAAACGAGGAGATATTTATGAGATTAATTTTTGCCAGGAATTTTATGATTTTACTTCAATAGACCCTTTTGATGTTTATTCCCGACTGGAGAATATATCTCCGGCTCCTTTCTCTTGTTTCTGTAAATATGATGATAAATACATACTTTCTTCCAGTCCTGAGCGGTTTATGAAAAAAACAGGGAATAAAGTTGTTTCTCAACCTATAAAGGGCACTGCAAAAAGAGGAGATACCGAAAGGCAGGATAATGAGCTCAGAGAGAAATTGTATAATGATAAGAAGGAGAAAGCTGAAAACGTTATGATTGTAGATTTGGTCAGAAACGACTTGTCTCGTGTTGCACTTTCCGGTAGCGTAAAGGTGGAGGAATTGTTTGGCATTTATACCTTTGAACATGTTCACCAAATGATTTCAACAATTTCCTGTGAGATAAATCCTGATGATTATTTAGAAGTAATCAAAAAAAGTTTCCCGATGGGTTCCATGACAGGAGCTCCAAAAGTAAAAGCAATGCAACTTATAGAAAAATATGAAAGAACGAAAAGGGGTGTTTTTTCAGGTTCCGTGGGCTATTTTACACCGGAGAAAGATTTTGATTTTAACGTCATTATTCGTACAATTCTGTATAATTCATCCAGAAATTATGTATCTTATTCAGTCGGAGGGGCGATTACTCATTTAGCAAATCCCCAAAGTGAGTTCGAAGAATGTAATATAAAGTCTGCAGCCATGAAAAAAGTGCTTAATAATTAGGTCTATGATTGATCGGTTTCTTGAATATTGTTCACAATATCAGCTCTTTGCAGAAAAGGATAAAATCTTGCTGGGCGTAAGTGGTGGTGTGGATTCTATGGTGATGTTAGATTTGTTTATAAAAACAGAAGTTAAAGTTGGTATTGCTCATGTTAATTTTCAGCTACGCGGCAATGAAGCTGATGATGAACAGGACTTTGTCAGGAAATATGCTATGAATAAAGACATTGCATTTCATACTGTTGCTTTTGATACCCATGATTATGCGAATGAAAAAGGGGTATCAGTACAGGTAGCAGCACGGCAGCTTCGTTATAATTGGTTTGAGGAGATAAGGAGAAAACATGGATATTCCTGTGTGGCTGTTGCTCACAACAAAAATGATGAAGTGGAATCTCTTTTGATTAACCTGACAAGAGGTACAGGAATCAGGGGTATCACCGGTATAAAACCAAAACAAAATAGCGTTATTCGCCCCGTCCTTTTTGCAGAAAGAAAAGAAATAATGGAGTATGCATCATTACACAATGTTCCCTTTAAAGAAGATTCCTCTAATTTATCAGTGAAGTATTCCAGGAATCGGATACGACATAACATTATACCTGAATTTGAAAATATCAATCCCCGTTTTATACATACAGTTGCTGAAAATATTGAAAGATTTCAAAGCGTTTGCAATATTTATGATCAATGGATAAGTGAAGTGAAAAATGATATTGTTACCTGGGAAAATGAAACAGTATATATTGATATTGAAGCGCTGAAAAATTATGAGGAAAAAAATACAATATTGTTTGAAATATTGCGTGAATTCACATTTACAAAAGAGGTTACAAAAGAAATATTCAAGTCTGTTGATTCAGACTCCGGTAAATGCTTTTATTCCCAGTCACATAAGCTGATAAAGGACAGACAATATTTAATAGTTGCTCCATTACAGCAAGTTGAACAAAGGCGATACTATATTGAAAAAGGAACTGAACAAGTGACTGTTCCTGTAAGAATGACTCTTCGTGAAGTAGAAAAAAATGGTGATTATATAATCCCTAAAGATAGGAATATAGCTAGTCTTGATTATGACAAGCTTGTTTTTCCCTTAATTATTCGTAAATGGGAGAAGGGAGATTACTTTAAGCCTTTAGGGTTGAATCATTATAAAAAACTAAGTGATTTTTTTATCGACAGGAAGTATTCTCTTGTCGATAAAGAGCGTGTATGGCTGCTTACATCAGGAGAGAAAATAGTTTGGGTTATAGGAGACCGTATTGATGACAATTTCAAGGTTACTCCTTACACCCGGAAAGTCCTCCAGGTAGAATATTCTCCGGATTAAAAGGCTGAGTCTGTTTGGATACCAATCTGTATTTCGAATGCCTGTTATGATTGGAAAACCCGTGGTGATTTTTGCTCCAGCAGCATAAAATCTGCGAGTGCAATTGCTG
>JBKGZD010000012.1:0-31186 GCA_046545795.1 Bacteroidales bacterium
AGATGTCAGCAACTATACATCCTGAACCCCGGTAATTTGAATTGGGCAAATTCAGCAATAAAACACTTATTCGTCAAGGTAATACTGGATCATATCTTCTATTGCTTTTTGGCACACAGGGCAGAATCCACCGGATATATTGCTTTTCATTCTGCAATCCATGTATGGGCTGTATACTCCTTCTGAAACATAGCCTCCTCCTTCAAACACGCCGATAGTACCTTCATACTGAGGGTCGCGGGGAGTAGGAACAGGTGTGTCTTCTTTTATCATGTTTTTCCATTTCTTTCCAAATTCAACCATAGTGGTTAAATTAGGCTCCCAGGGTTCCACTTCCTTGTTGTAAAATTCTGAATAAGCGACATCAGAGTCATAGTATTCATCACCCAACCCGGCAAAGCCATGTCCGAATTCATGTATGGCTACTTCCATTGAATAAGCATGATCTATTGTTGAGGCTGTATAATGATTATAGAAACCTCCACCTCCATATCTTTCTGTGTTAATTAATATAAAAATGTGATCATAAGGTACAACGGAGGCATAATTTCTTATCTCTCTTGTGTTATATGAGGTCAGGTAACGGGGAACATCAAAGGTGTAGTAACTTGTATTTAATGCTGTGTTCTTGTAAATCCCTTCACCTGGTACATCAGTTCCTGATTCTTCAGAAATACTTTTGACAGCGTATACATTGAAATCGTCTTTATACTTATTAAAAGGTTCCTGGGTCAATATATAATTCATAACTTTTTCTACATCTCTGACAAATTTCTCCATTTCCTTCTGTGTATATCCCTCAGCTATAAATGCTATATCAACTTTTTCCCTTGGATCCCCGGCGTCAATAACTTTTTCAGATTCAACTGAAGAAACATCTTCTTGAATAATGAAATAGTTCTCAGGATCAATCTTTTCTGTTAATATATCTACAAACTTGCCAGTGGCATAATCCCGTTCCTGGATACTAACAGATACGGGTTGAAGGGGAAAGGGAATTCGAATGGTATGGTAAAAAGCTTTTTCCTTTTCTTTAGCCTTGTCGGTAGTCTGGTATTCCTCAAAAAGGGAGCTGAATCCTTTATGGTAAATTGTGTCTCCCTCTGCTGATTCCACCATCACCCTGTAATTCCCATAGTTAAAAGGTTCTATATGATTATTGACAGGCCCTGACCATGGCTTTTCTTTCCTTAATTCGTAAAGATAGATGTTTGAAATTTCTGCATCACCTGCGAGTATAAAATCAAGCCGCAAAGAAGCTTTCTCTGTAAAATACTCGTTAAAATTATTTTGTCCGTACAGACAAAATGTCATAGCCAGGAGGAAAAACAAAAAAATATATCTCATATATTTATGATTTTATTCATTATTTTTGACCATTTAAAGGTTTAAATTTAATAAATTCTTCTATAGAAAGGAAAATATGCTGAACCTTGCATCAATATTTGATAATTTTCAAACGTGGCTTGAACAACTGGGATTAACAACAGATGCTGCAAACTTTTTAAAAATTGGTTCTACAATTATTTTTATAATCTTGTTGGCTTATATTGCCCATTTGATAATAAGTAAGATATTAATTGTTTCAATTCACAGGATTGTAAAAAAAAGTAAGACTAAATGGGACGATTACCTGGTAAAAAGAAAAGTCATTCACCGCCTTGCTCATTTAGCCCCTGCACTTATAATCTACTATGCCAGTAAATTAACCCTGACAGATTCTCCAGAGCTTCTTAGTGTTATTAATACAGGTATTTATATATATCTGACTTTAACTATAATGATTACGCTGGATGCCTTTCTGAGTGCTTTACATGATATCTACCTCACCTTGCCCATTTCTAAGGAAAGGACGATTAAAGGATATATCCAGGTAGCCAAGATTCTTATTCATTCAGGTGGTAGTATTTTAATATTGTCGCAATTGCTGGGGAAAGATCCCACTGCAATATTTGCCAGTCTTGGCGCTCTTGCAGCCGTTTTGATACTTGTATTCCGTGACACAATCCTGGGTTTTGTTTCAAGTATTCAGTTATCTGCCAACAATATGGTTAAACCCGGTGATTGGATTTCAATGCCCAGCAGAAATGCAGATGGCCCTGTTATAGAAATAACCGTAAATACTGTAAAAGTAAGAAACTGGGATAAAACAATTTCTACAATCCCGACATGGGCATTGATTAATGAAAGCTTTCAGAATTGGAGAGGAATGGAGGAAAGTAAAGGAAGGAGAATTGCAAGATCAATTTATATTGATATTAAGAGCATTCAATTTGCCACTGATGAGATGTTAACCCGTTTTAAAAAATTTAAACTTATAAGAGATTATATAAATGAAAAGCAAACAGAAATTGAGGAATTCAATAAGAAACTGGGAATTACAGATGAGGACACTGTAAGTCGCAGAAGGCTTACAAATGTTGGAATTTTCCGAAAATATATTGAAGAATATCTTGCCAGACATCCCAAATTGCATCCAAATGAACCTCCATACATTACCCTTGTAAGACACCTTCAACCAACAGAAAAAGGGTTGCCTATACAGATATATGTTTTTAGTAAAGAATACTCATGGGGCAATTACGAAAAAGTACAGGCTGATATTTTTGATCATGTTTTTGCCGTAATACCGGAGTTTGAGCTCAGGGTATTCCAAAATCCTTCCGGAGATGATTTCAGATCATTGAAGCAACTCACCCAGGGAAGGGAGGAGACATAAAAGTATTCAGTCCATAAGATTACTTAACGCCTCTGTTTAACAACTTCATACATCATAATACCTGCTGCAACAGACACATTGAGAGATCCAATTTCGCCGGCCATAGGAATTTTTACTATGGAATCAGCTAACTGTAATAATTGCCCGGATACACCGGTGTCTTCTGCTCCCATAATTAAAGCTGTTGGTTTTATGTAATCGACATTATAATACTCAGATTTACTGTCTTCGTTCGTTGCAACTAACTGAATACCACTATCTTTAATGTATTGGACTGTTCGTGTTAAATCTATTGTTCTGCAAATTGGCACTTTTAACAATGCTCCTGCAGATGTTTTTACTGCATCCTCATTAATTCCTGCTGAATTTTTTGCAGGCACTACAATTGCGTCAACACCGGCACATTCTGCTGTCCTGGTAATTGCTCCAAAATTTCTAACATCAGTTACTTTATCAAGTATCATAAGAAAAGGGTTCTTACCTTGCTCAAATAAACCGGGAAGAATATCTTCAATCTTCTGAATTTCTACCGGGGCGATGAAAGCAATTACTCCCTGGTGGTTTTTTCTTGTGATACTGTCAAGCTTTTGCTGGGGCACAAACTGGTAAGGAATTCCTTTTTCTCTTATTTCCTGGAAGATTTCGGAAAATGTCTCACTTTTAATTCCTTTTCTGAAAAGAATTTTGTCAAATGGTGTTCCGGTATTTATTGCCTCCTGGACTGAATGAAAGCCATAGATAATTGAATTTTTGTCTTTTATATTGCTTTTCATATGGTTGTTGTTGACTTTTATAGGCCATATGGAACTTACCATGATAAAATAAACATTTCCTTTTGTGAAAATCATGTTTATTTTATCACGGACGTTTCATATGGTTGTTATTAATTTTTACAGGTCATATTGAACTTTCATTGAATTCTTCCGGTTAATTTTTTTTTTGCTTTAAACTTTCCAATTCAATATGGAATTGTTCCCACTTTTTCATTTCTTTCTCATGATTAATTTTAAGTTCGCTATATTTGTCATATAAATCCTGGTTTTTTTGTTCGTCAGGATTTTCCATAGCTTTTTTTAGTTCCTCAAGCTGTTTCTCGTATTCTTCAATGTTCTTTTCAGTTTTAGCAATAGATTTTTCCAGTTTACTTATTTGTCTGTTATGCTCTTTCCTGGCTTCATAGCTTGATTTTCCCTGTTCCTTGTTTTGATTTCCAGCTTTCGTCTTCTGTCTTACCAAATGAAGGTCATCAAGCTGCTCAATATTTCTTTTCCTGATAAAATCATAGATTCCTCCGATGTGTTCTTTGATGTTGCGGTTTCTGAACTCATATACTTTATCAACAAGTCCATCCAGAAAATCACGGTCGTGGGATACGACAATTAAAGCCCCGTTGAAATTTTGTAATGCTTTTTTTAATACTTCCTTGGAGCGCATATCAAGGTGATTAGTAGGCTCATCAAGTATAAGCAGATTATGAGGTTCGAGCAGCAGGGTTGCCAATGCCAGTCTTGAACGTTCACCTCCGGATAAAACCTGGACTCTTTTTTCTACATCCTCGCCCTGGAATAAAAAGGTACCCAGAATATTTCTGACTTCTTTCCTCATATCTCCCGACGCCTTTTCTTCCATAGTTTTCAGGACAGTTTTATGTTCTTCTAAGTGCTCATTCTGATTCTGGGCATAATACCCCAGAGTGACATTGTGACCTAACTTAATAGTTCCTGAATAATTTACATCTCCTACTATGGCTTTGGCAAGGGTGGTTTTTCCTTCTCCGTTTCTTCCAACAAATGCAATCCTCTCACCTCGTTCAAGCAGAAAGTTTACCCCATTCAATACAAGGTTCTGATCATAAGAAACACTGACATCGCTGCATTTAACTACTTCCCTTCCTGCTCTTTCTCCTTCCGGGAATTTTATATTAATAGTACTTTTATCAGTTTGTTCTATTGCTATCTCATTAAGTTTTTCCAGTTGTTTAATGCGGGATTGTACAAGAGATGCTTTATTGGCCTTATAACGAAATCTTTCAATGAACTCTTCGGTTTCTTTTATTTTCTTTTGTTGGTTTTCATACGCTGATTGTTGATGTTCAATGCGTTTCTTTTTTTCTTCTACAAATTTGGAATAAGGAAACTTATAATCATATAATTGCCCAAGTGATAACTCAAGCGTGCGGTTGGTTATTGCATCAAGAAATGCCCTGTCGTGTGAAATTAAGATTACTGCACCATTAAAGTTTTTCAGGTAATTTTCAAACCATTGAATAGCCTCTATATCTAAATGATTGGTAGGTTCGTCCAGTAAAAGCAAATCCGGTTGATTAAGCAGAATCTTTGCCAGCTCCACTCGCATACGCCATCCTCCGCTAAACTCGGAGAGATTTCTTTGCATATCTGTGGCTTCAAAACCCAGTCCAAGGAGCGTTTTTTCTATTTCTGCCTCTATGGTGTCACCGCCTAATATATGATAATGTTCATTGGCTTCATTCAATTTATCCAGCAGCTTAAAATATTCTTCTGATTGATAATCCGTGCGCTCTGCAATATCTTTATTAATATCATTAATGAGATTTCGGTAGTAAGCAATATTTTTTAGTGATTTATAGACTGATTCATATACGCACTCATCTTCTGTTAGCTTCATTTGTTGAGGAAGATAGCCAAGTTTTATGTTCGAAGGTAAGTGAACTTTACCATTTTCTGGTTTCATTTGGCCCATGATGACTTTTAAAAGGGTTGTCTTTCCTGCGCCGTTATTGCCCACTAATCCTATTTTATCTTTTGGTTGTATTAAAAAAGAGATGTTGTCAAAAAGTGGCTCACCATCAAATTCAACTTTTACATTTTCCAGAGCGATCATATACTACATTATTTTTGAAACCTCAAAATTACCAATTTCTTTATAGTAAACATTATTGAGGAGACAAGAAAACTTTAAATATTAATTTACTACCCTCTCCTTATATATTCTGTACCTTATAACAGAACAGGAGAGGTGTGTTTGCAGAAGTTAATTTTCAGAATTTTAAAACTGAGGATAATATTTTATGTTGTTTTCGGTATGTTTTGATTGATGTGGAAATTCTATCTTCCGATCAAATTTATTTCCTGCATGAATTTTTCCTTATAAGCTTTACCAATGGGGATATGTTTTTGTCCCTTTGGAATATTAATAATCACATAGTTATCTTCAATCCGGTCAATATTTTTTACATTGACAATGTATGATCTGTGCACACGCTTGAAAAGTTCGGAAGGCAACTGGAGAAGAATAGATTTCATTGTAAAATGTATGGTATACTTTTCATCGTATGTTATTATAACTACGTAATTTTCCATGGCTTCTACCCATAAAATATCTTTGTATTTCAGTCTGATTAAGGCAGAGTCTTTTTTTATGAAAATTTCATCAATATCGCTTTTTTTCTTTTCATGCAATTCATGATTTTCCTGTGCTTTATTTACTGCTTTGTAGAACCTGCTGTAGGTAATTGGTTTTAGAAGATAATCAGTTACTTCATATTCAAAAGCCTGGAGTGCATATTTTTCTTGTGAAGATATAATTATGACCTGAGGAAGGTTTTTGACTGTTTTTAGAAATTCAATCCCTGTCATTTCGGGCATTTCAATATCCAGGAAAATCAGATCGATATTTTCTTCCCCTACATTCAAGGTATTTATAGCTTCAATAGCATCGTGGAATTTATATTTTAATTCTAAAAACTCAATTCGTGAAACAAATTCTTCCACGACTTTCATCGCCAGGGGGTCATCTTCAATAATAATGCAGTTCATAGTGTATTGTTTTAATCAGAACTATAAATTTCAATAAAATTAATACTTTTTTATCAATATACGAAACGGTTTGATTAAAGGTTCTTCTTTTGAGATAAAAATTTCTTTATCAATAAATCAGAACTTTTAACCGATTTTTTCAGCCATTGTAGCTTAAGGTCAATTATTTCCTCATCCGGCAATTGCCATTTTATATTAGACTTTCTCAGTTTCAGCGATAAATGGTGCAGGATTATTGCTGCAGAAACCGAAATGTTAAAACTTTCTGTGAATCCATACATAGGTATTTTCAGAAATTCATCGGAATTATTCAACACTGTTTCTGTTAATCCATTTAGCTCTGTTCCGAAGAACAGGGCAACAGGGCCTTTATTTAAATCGAAGTTTTCAAGGTTAATATCATTGGTATGTGGAGTTGTGCTTACAATCCTGTACCCTTTTTCTTTTAATTTTTCGATAGCCTCTGATGAATTTTCAGTTTTCTGATTGTAGTAGTGCATATTTATCCACTTTGAAGCTCCAAGGGCAACGTCCGGATTTACCCTGTATTCATTTTTATTTTCTATGATATGGGCATCCTGTACTCCGAAACAATCCATAGATCTTAATACTGCACTTGCATTGTGTGGTTGGTAAATATCTTCAAGCGCTACAGTCAGGTACCGTGTCCTTTGGTGGAGGACTTCATTAAATGTATTAAGCCTTTCTTCGGTTATAAAATTTTCCAGGTATTTTACTAATTCTAATTTGTCCATGGTAGCAAAATTAAAAAAGGGAGTACAAATTGCACTCCCTTTTTTAATTTTCTTTTGTTTCAGATTATTGAACTGACTCTGAAAGATCGCTTCCAGCTTTAAATTTAACAACGTTTTTAGCTTTAATGGTGATTGGTTTTCCAGTTTGTGGATTTCTACCAGTTCTTTGGCTTCTTCTTGCTACTGAAAAAGAACCGAAACCAACTAAAGCAACTCTTTCACCTTTCTTAAGAGATTTTGTTGTTGCATTAACAAATGCATCTAAAGCTTTCTTTGCATCAGCTTTGGTTAAGCCTGCATCTTTTGCAATTGCGTCAATTAATTCTGCTTTGTTCATAATTCGCTGTTTTTAGGGTTAGTAAATTAATTCTTTTAACAAATTTAGCATATTCATTGAGTTTTACAAATCAAATTTAAATAAATATTGATTTGATGACGAATATAAGAATTTTGTTTGTTAAAAATGCAAAAAAATCCTATAAAATTCAAGCTTTAATATTAAAAAAATTCTCATTTTTAGCTATTTAAAAGAATATTGTGTTATTAATTGACTGATATAGAGGTATTTGTATGGGTTGCGTCGCTAATGATTATTATACCTGAAAAACTCAATTTTTTTTCAACAATTCTAAAAAATGTTGTTGAAAAAATAAAAAAATACCACTTTTTAGTTAAAATTTATTGATCCTGATAGAGTGCTTTTTCAAAAAAGTTCCATAAATTTTCATCAGGTGTTTCTGCTATCGCTTCAATCTTTTCACCTGAAACCGGATGGGTAAATTCTATTTTTCTTGCATGGAGGCTGATTCCCCCATCTTTATTGCTTCTGGGAAATCCGTATTTTAGATCACCTTTAATTGGGCAGCCTGTTTTACTCAATTGACTCCTGATTTGGTGGTGCCGCCCGGTATGTAGTTTAATTTCCAGGAGAAAATAATTGTCTGAGCTGGTTATGCATTTATAGCTTAGTTTTGCTAATTTGCTGTTTTTTTGCTGTTTGTCGTATGCGAAAGATTTATTCTTTTGCGGATTTCGTACAAGGTAATGTCTTAGGAGACCCTCTTCCGGTTCAGGCCTTTTTTTTACAATTGCCCAATATGTTTTTTGAATTTTTTGTTCCTGCATCATTTTATTTAACCTGGAAAGCGCTTTGCTCGTTTTAGCAAATAAAACCACGCCGCTCACGGGTCGGTCTATTCGGTGGACAACGCCAAGATAGGCATCACCGGGCTTATTGTATTTTATTTTTAAGTGTTCTTTTACTTTCTTATCAAGTGAAAGGTCTCCTGTTTTGTCTCCCTGGACAAGGTCGTTATTATTTTTATTTACAATAATTACGTGATTATCTTCATATAAAATTCGTAGGTGCATCTCGTTTGATTAATATTGCTCTTTTTCGTTGGGGAAGTTTTTGTTTTTTACATCTTCTATATAGGCTTCCACAGAACCAAAAATTTCTGCATATAAATTATGGTATCTTCTTAGAAATCTTGGAGAAAAATCCTGGTTAATTCCCAGCATATCATGCAATACAAGAACCTGGCCGTCGACTTGTTGTCCGGCTCCAATTCCTATGACTGGTATGGTAAGTTCAGAAGCAACACGAGCAGCTAAATCTGCAGGTACTTTCTCAAGTACAAGAGCAAAACAACCAATATCTTCAAGCAGATGGGCATCTTCAATTAATTTATTGGCTTCTTCTTCCTGTGTAGCTCGCACTACATAAGTCCCAAATTTATGAATTGACTGGGGAGTGAGTCCTAAATGGCCCATCACCGGTATTCCTGCTGAAAGAATTCTTTTTACTGATTCTTCAATCTCTCTCCCTCCTTCCATTTTAACCGCGTGACCCCCTGTTTCTTTCATTATCCGGATGGCTGAAGTCAGCGCTTCAATAGAATTTCCCTGGTAAGTTCCAAAAGGTAAGTCAACAGTGACGAAGGCTCTTTTTACAGCCCTGACAACTGATTTTGCATGATATATCATCTCATCCAATGTAATCGGGAGGGTCGTTTGATTACCTGCCATAACATTAGATGCCGAATCGCCAACCAAAATAACATCAATTTCTGCTTTGTCAAGAATCCTGGCCATTGAGTAATCATAAGCCGTTAACATGGCAATTTTTTCTTTGCGGAGCTTCATTTCATGGAGTACATGAGTCGTAACCTTCCGAACTTTTTTTGAATAAGTCATAATTACTTTTTTTATGTATCATGAATTACAAAACTACAAATAATTGCGATTGATTGTTTCATCAAATCATTATTGATTTATGACAGTTTGTCACTGTGGATATTCGTTGTTTGTAAATCCCTGTATTAAAGTGACATAATTGCGTTGCAAAAAGAGGTGAATTATTCTGGCACAATCATTGAACAAGGTTGGACGGAAATAAAAAGTTGAATCAAAAAAATATATAAAATGGGTAAAATTATAGGAATTGACTTAGGAACAACAAACTCTTGTGTAGCCGTTATGGAGGGGAATGAACCTGTTGTGATACCAAATAGTGAAGGTAAAAGAACAACTCCCTCTGTAGTAGCCTTTTTAGAAAACGGCGAACGTAAAGTAGGAGATCCGGCAAAACGACAGGCAATTACCAATTCTCACAATACAATTTCTTCTATTAAGAGATTTATGGGAGAGTCTTATGATAAGGTTAAAACAGAAAGAGACCGGGTTTCTTTTGAAGTAGCAAAAGGTGACAATAATACCACCAGGATAAAAATTGGTGACAGAAAATATACCCCGCAGGAAATTTCAGCAATGGTATTACAAAAAATGAAAAAAACAGCTGAAGATTACCTGGGACAAGAAGTTACTGAAGCGGTTATAACCGTTCCTGCATACTTTAGTGATTCACAAAGGCAAGCTACAAAAGAAGCCGGAGAAATTGCCGGTCTTGAGGTTAAGAGAATTATCAATGAGCCAACTGCTGCATCTTTAGCTTACGGCCTGGATAAGAAAGAGCAGGATATTAGAGTAGCTGTCTTCGACTTAGGTGGAGGTACTTTTGATATCTCAATATTAGAATTGGGTGACGGTGTTTTTGAAGTAAAATCAACCAATGGTAACACACACCTTGGTGGTGATGATTTTGACCAGGTAATAATTGACTGGTTGGCAGAAGAATTCAAAAATGAGCAAGGGGTAGATTTAAAACAAGATCCTATGGCATTGCAGCGTCTGAAAGAAGCTGCGGAAAAAGCAAAAGTTGAGCTCTCAAGTGCTACAAGCACGGAGATAAACCTGCCATATATTATGCCGGTTGATGGAGTTCCCAAACACCTCGTAAGAACATTAAATCGTTCAAAGTTTGAACAGTTGGCCGATCATCTTATCCATGCAACTGAGGAGCCATGTAAAAAAGCTTTGAAAGATGCAGGATATGAAGCAAAAGATATTGACCAGGTAATCCTGGTGGGAGGCTCTACAAGAATGCCTGCAATCCAGCAAACAGTAGAAAAAATATTCGGTAAAAAACCTTCTAAAGGTGTTAATCCTGATGAGGTTGTTGCTGTTGGTGCTGCTATTCAAGGTGGCGTACTTGGTGGTGATGTTAAAGATGTATTGCTGCTTGATGTAACACCTCTTTCTTTAGGTATTGAAACAATGGGTGGTGTATTCACCAAACTTATAGAAGCAAACACCACAATACCAACAAGAAAATCTGAAGTGTTTACTACAGCTGCCGATAATCAGCCATCTGTTGAAATTCATGTTTTACAGGGAGAACGGCCAATGGCTAAAGACAATAAATCTATAGGTCGTTTCCACCTTGATGGAATACCTCCTGCACCTAGAGGAGTACCGCAAATTGAAGTAACTTTTGATATTGATGCAAATGGTATTCTGAATGTATCGGCAAAAGACAAAGCAACCGGTAAAGAACAAAGTATCCGTATTGAAGCATCCTCTGGTTTAAGTGAAGATGAGATTGAAAAAATGAAGGAAGAAGCTAAAAAACACGCTGAAGAAGATCAGAAACAAAAAGAACGGGTTGATAAGCTTAATAAAGCTGACAGCTTAATATTCCAGACTGAAAAGCAATTAAAAGAGTTTGGTGATAAAATTTCTGAAGACAAGAAAAAACCTATACAGGATGCTCTTGAAGCATTGAAAGAGGCACATAAGAACGAAAAGATTGATGAACTTGACCAGAAAATGGAAGATCTCAACAATGCATGGCAAGCAGCATCACAGGATATATATAATGCTCAGCAACAAGCTGGTGGCCAGCAGCAAACAACTGGTCAGGAGCAAGACGGCTCAGGGCAGGAAAGTGGTTCTTCATCAGGCAAAAATAATGGCGATGACGACGAAGTTACTGATGTTGACTTTGAAGAAGTAAAATAAGCAATTTCAAACCACTATATATCTCTTAGAAATAAAAAAAGCTACCGTATAAGTCGGTAGCTTTTTTTTTCTCTTAAATTTGTAACAAATGATGTAAATTTATTACGAAAAAAATAATGAGCTTATGACAAGAATTGGCTTGATGTTAACTGTTTTATTTGTTGTTTTTGCCGCTGCCGCTTTTTCCCAGGAAGATTTAAATGAAAAAGACGACAAGGGGCGCAAGCATGGAGCATGGGTAAAAAAGTACCCCAATGGTAATATCATGTATGAAGGTGAATTCGAACATGGACAGCCTGTTGGTGAGTTTAAAAGATATCATAGTAACGGAGAATTACAAGCTATAATGTACCATAAAAATGAGAATCGGGTTTATACTGAACTATATGATAAAAAAGGGAAAAAAAGAGCTGAAGGGATTTATATTAACAGGGACAAAGATAGTACCTGGTCATTCTATAACGATGAAGGTGAGTTGTTAAGTACTGAACAGTATTCTGACGGAATGAGAGATGGAAAATCTGTTAAATTTTATTCTGGTGGAGATACAGCTCAGGTAATGAGGTATGAAAATGGGAAGAAAAATGGATTGTTTACAGATTATTTCGGGAACGGAACTATACAAATGCAGGGGTATTATGACAAAGGGGAGCTTAACGGAAGGTTAATTCTCTTTTACCCGGATGGACAGAAAAAAATAGTAGGAGAATACAAAGACAATTTAAAAGAAGGGGAGTGGATATATTTTAGTGAAAATGGGGATACGAGTGAAGTGTTAAATTATATCGAAGGAGTTCCGGAAAATAAAGATTCCCTGGATAGAATGGAAACCAAAGAAATTATTGAATTGGAAGAAAATGAAGGCAAATTCGGCGATCCTGAAGAGATGTTTTATGAGGAACGCAACAGAAGAAGGTAATACAGGTCATATTTAGTTATTGTTATTGCTTAGGTAATACTAAATTTCAATCATGATAAAATCCTTGTGTTTTATATTTTTTTTGTCACTAATATCCGGGATTGTTCAATCACAGAACCCACGGTATTTGGTCAGGCTAAAAGACAAAAATCCGGCGAATAATCCCTATTCACTGGAAAATCCCGGAGAATTCTTGTCCCTGAAAGCAATAGAGCGAAGAGAGAAACAAAATATTTCATATGATTCACTGGATCTGCCAATAGCTCCTGCTTATATTGATAGTCTGTTGTCAACAGGTATTAAAATTCAAAATAAGTCTAAATGGTTTAATAGTGTGGTTGCAGAGATGGACAGCTCAAGGATAGAAGAATTGAAAAAGTTTTCATTTGTGGAGGAAATAATATTCCTGGCTCCGCCAAAACAATTTTCAAAATCAAAGGATAATAGTGGTACACAGAGTTACGAACAAGCGAAATTTGCTGAACATTTGTTAAGCCATGGTGATAGTATTTATTATGAGATTTCTGCGAACCAGATAAAATTAGCACATGGACATGTTTTGCATGAAAATGGCTATAAAGGAGAAGGGATTTCCATTGCAGTTCTGGATGGAGGGTTTAACAAAGTTGATAAACTGCCTGCTTTTGATAGCTTATGGACTAATGGTAGAATTTTGGGAACAAGGAATTTTGAAGACAGAGAAAATGGGGTGTTTAGAGATCATTATCATGGTACTTATGTACTCTCTATTCTTGGGGCCAATTTGCCTGACAAACTTTATGGAAGCGCCCCGGAGGCAGATTACTGGTTATTACGCACTGAAGTCACTTCTTCTGAATACCTGGTAGAAGAATATAACTGGATAGCAGCAGCAGAATTTGCTGATAGCGCAGGAGCAGACATCATTAATTCTTCTTTGGGTTATTCTGAGTTTGATGATTCAAGTCAAAACCATACCTATGAAGAATTGGATGGCCAAACTACTCCCATATCAAAAGCCGCACAGATAGCTGCTAACAGGGGAATATTGGTTGTAGTAAGCGCAGGAAATTTAGGGAATAGCCCCTGGAATTATATTTCTGCCCCAGCTGATGCTTACGATATATTAACCGTTGGTGCTACTAATCAATATGGAGATTATGTCTCTTTCAGTTCCAAAGGACCTTCCTCAGATGGACGAATTAAACCTGAAGTGTCAGCCCAGGGACAAGGAACATTTTTTCAGAGTGGAGACAGTAGTATAGTTGCCGGGAGTGGAACTTCGTTTTCTGCCCCTATAATAAGTGGATTAGCTGCTTGTCTTTGGCAGAAGAATAATGAAAGTGACTACCTTGAAATCAGAGAAACTATTATTAGGAATTCAAGCCAGTTCGATTCTCCAGATACCCTGCTTGGTTTTGGAATCCCTGATTTTGCAAGTGCTGCAGGAATAGAATATATGTCTGCTAATAGTCAACAGAAGATAACACAAGGAGAACCGAAAGTTTATCCAAATCCTTTCAGGAATAGTTTTACCATAAGTTTTTCTAATTTTAGCAAAGATATTGATTCGATTAACATAAAAATAATCAATATAACCGGAAGTGTGATTTACAAAAAATCAATTGTTTCACCAGCAGAAGGGCATAATGTAAGTATTGATGAATTAAAAACTTCACCTCCTGGCATCTACTTTGTAGAAGTGAGATATAATCAAAATTTATTCTACAGACAAAAGCTCATAAAGGTTGAGTAATGAATACTGATATGCGAGATAAACTAACCTTACTGGAGTTAAATTCTTTAATCAGACAGGAAATTAAGAACAGTTTCCCTGCGTCTTATTGGGTGATTGCTGAGATAAGTGAAATAAAAGTTAATCCAAGAGGACATTGTTATCTTGATCTTGTTGAGAAAGATGAACTGGAAGACAGAATCATTGCAAAGGCCCGGGGCACAATATGGGTTAGGAAATTTAGAATGTTAGAGCCATATTTTGAATCTACCACAGGGAAAAAGTTAACTACCGGGTTGAAAATTTTGGTTAATGTTACTGTAGAATATCATGAGTTATATGGCTTTAGCTTAAATGTTATAGATATCGATCCTGCTTATACACTCGGAGATCTGGCCAGGAAGAAAATTGAGACTATTAATCGACTCGAGGAAGAAGGTATTATAAATATGAATAAAGAGCTTCCGCTTCCTGAAGTACCCCAAAAAATAGCGATTATCTCATCTGAAACAGCAGCAGGATATAAAGATTTTATTGAGCAGCTTACCCACAATCCGTATGGTTATAAATTTTATACTAAATTATTTCCTGCGTACATGCAGGGTGAAGAAGCTGAAAAGTCTATTGTAAGGGCATTAGAAAATATATATGAATATGAGTCATTTTTTGACGTTGTTACCATTATCAGAGGGGGTGGGGCACAATCGGACCTGAGCTGTTTTGATTTGTATGGTCTTGCTTCGAATATTGCTCAGTTTCCACTCCCGGTAATAACGGGTATTGGTCATGAGAAGGATGAATCCGTTGCCGATTTAGTTGCCCATACAAAACAAAAGACACCCACCGCAGTAGCAGACTTTTTAATTAATAAAGCATACCTGTTTGAAGAGCGCTTGTATGAACTGAGGGATAGTTTCACCAATCGAGTGAAAGACTTTTTACAACAGGAAAACCAAAATATTTCAAGGATTACTCATCAGGTCGTACCTGCAGCCAAGAGTACTATTGAAAAATCAAAGCATAAAGTAAATCTTTTAATCAATAATTTTGCTAATAGTAATAAACAATATCTGAACGTGCAGCGCAGGGTACTGCGAACAAAATCTTATGAGCTAAACAATCTTGTTAAAACCAGCCTGAAGCACCAGCATTTTTCGTTGGAGCTATACAAACAAAACGTAAAAAAATACGTAAAATCATATTTTAATTCACACAGGGAAAAATTAAATAATAAGGAGAATGCAAAAAAGTATCTTGATCCACAAAATATATTGAAAAGAGGCTTTTCAATTACCCGGCATAACAAAAGTGTTATACAGGACATAGAAAAATTAGAGAAAGATGATATTGTTGAAACTATCTTGTATAAAGGGAAAATAGAAAGTGTAGTCATAAAAAAAACGATGTCAAATACAGATAAAAGTGAATAATTGATATTTAAATAAGAAAAAAATTAATTTAGCCTAACCCCACTAAATATTTTATCATGATGAGAAGATTTTTTAATTTCATATTTATTTTCACTATATTATTTCTAATCCCTTTGTCCGATTTATTTTCACAACGTGAAGCAGCAGATAGTTTGCAAAAAGAACTGGAAGATGCGCAGGGAAAAATACGCATAGAAATTTTAAATGAGCTTTCGAAAGCCTACTGGGATATTTCACTGGATTCTGGTCTTTTATATGCTCAAGAAGCCCGTGAACAGGCAGAAGAAATAGATGATAAGGGCTCTCTCTCAGATGCTCTCAATAGAATAGGGAATGTATACTATTTAATGGGTGATTATGAAAAAGCGCTGGAAAAATATAATGAATGTCTGGAGTTAAGAAAAAAGCTGAATGATGGTGAGAGGCTTATGCAACTTTATAACAACCTTGGTGTTTTTTATAGCAGCAAAGGGGATTATGGAATGGCAAAGGAATATTATACAAAAGCCTTTGAATGGAGCAAAAAGCAAAAAAATGATAATGAAGCTGGTACCTACAGCCTGAGACTTTCGTCATTATATACTGTTGATAATAAATATGATACAGCTATCGAATATCTGCTTGAAGCAGAGGAATATTATAAAAATACGTCTAACACCATTGGTTTAGGTAATGTTTATAATCAAAGAAGTTATATATACAGAAGAATTAGTAGTTATGATAAATCATTGCAATCAGCGCTTAAAGCACTGGATTACCATAAATCCGCTGATAACAGGAACGGTTTGATAACCAGTTATAATGATATTGGCATCATTCATCAGCGATTGAATAATTATAGCAAGGCCCTGGAATATTATAATCAAATGATAGGTTTACTTGAAGATGCAGGGCAAAGTAATGATTTGGCAATAGCATATAATAATATTGGTATCGTATATGATGAGACAGACGAAGATGAGAAAGCTCTGGATCATTACCAGAAAGCTTATGATATTCATGAGGAATCAGGGGATAGGCAGGGTATGGCTTCGGCATTAAATAACATAGGTCTCGTCTATTTTGAAATAGAGGATTATGAGGAAGCTCTTGATTATCTTTACGAGTCAATGGATTTATCTAAAGAATTGAATGACAGACAATCTATCGCAAATACAAATAATAATATCGGAGAAGTTTTATTGGAACAAGGGGATTATGAACTTGCCCGGCAGAGAATAGAAAAAGGTCTCAAATTAGCTAAAGAAGAGGATGTGAAGGAATATATAGAAGAATCTTACAGACTCTTATCGGATTTAAATGAATCAAGAAAAAACTATAAAGAGGCTCTCCATTATCATAAGTTGCACGAAGAATTGCATGACAGTATCTTTTCTGATGAAAAACAAAATCGCATATCTGAAATTCAGACAAAATATGAAACAGAGCAGAAAGAGAAAGAAATAGAGTTACTAAAAAGAGCCCATGAGCTGAAAGTGAAACGGCAACAGACAATTATCTTGTTTACGATTATTGGTGTTGGTATGCTTATCATTGTCTTGTTGCTCATTTATAACCAATTCAAACTTAAAAAGAAAAATGCGAAGATTCTGGAAGAGAAGAATAAACAACTTGAGTTATTCAATGAAAAATTAAAACAATCAGAATCAAATTTAAAATCTCTGAATGCTACAAAAGATAAGTTTTTCTCAATAATTGCACATGATCTGAAGAATCCATTCCAGGCGCTTCTTGGATTTAGCGAAGTGTTATATAAAAACAGCAACACCATCAATAAGGATTCTGTAAAAGAATATAGTAAGGCAATTTACGAATCCTCCCAAAATGTATACAATCTTCTTGAAAATTTATTGCAATGGTCACGTTCCCAGTTGGGTAGTATTAAGCTAATGCCCAGTACAATGAACCTTAAATATTCAGTGGATGATATTATAAATCTTCTTCAAATTAATGCTGAAGAAAAAAACCTGGATGTTAAAAATTTAATTACTGAAGAGGAAACAGCTTATGTAGATGAAAATGTCTTTTCGTCTGTTTTGAGGAATTTACTGAACAATGCAATTAAATTTACAGATGATGGCGGTAAAATTGAAATAAGGAGTAAAAGAGATAATTCAAATGTCATCGTCGAAGTGTCTGATACAGGAAGGGGAATAGCAAAAGAAGATATAGAAAAATTGTTCCATATAGAAAGCAGTATAACAACAAAAGGTACATCCGACGAAAGTGGAACCGGTCTTGGTTTGATTTTGAGTAAAGAACTTATAGAGAAGAGTCGAGGCAGGATAGAAGTTGAAAGTGAAGTTGGTAAAGGCAGTACATTCAAAATATATTTACCTGTCGAACCAAATGATAATCCAGATGCCTGAATTGAATAAACCTACTTCAAATACTGCTGTTAATGTTTAGAAAGATTTTTGTTTTTTATCTCTTTGTATTGTTTTTTAGCATTTTAGCTGTTAAATGCTTTGGAGTGAATACCTGTGATCCTGAGAATCATCTACGTATAAATGACAATCCGGACACAGGTGCTGTACAACAAATATCCACTCTGCAGTTATTAGCCAGGCAATCGGAAAAAGAAGATTACGAACAAAGCATTATATATGCAAATGATGCAATCGAATTGTCAATAATACAGGATAGTACAGAAGAACATATCGAATCTTTGCTATTACTGGCAGATATTCATTATAACTCTGGAAATTTTTCTGAGGCTGTTGAGGGATATGAGGGCGTATTGGAATTAATGTCAAACTCCGGACAAGGCGTTGCTGAGATATATCTTAAAACAGGGGATGCCTGTTTGGAACTGGAAAAGTATGAGACAGGGATAACTTATTTTAAGAAAGCGTTGGAATATGCCCAAAATAATCAAACGGGAGATTCACTTACAGGTGTTATTTATAATAAACTTGGAGTAGCACACCGTCTTCAAAATAACAATACTAAAGCACTCGACTATCATAATCAATCTTTAGGTATTTTTAAAAGTCTTTCGGATTCTTATGGTATAGCAAAGACATATAATTACCTGGGAAGTTTGTACAGAAATAAAGATGAATATGACAGCACAATAGTTTACTACAGGCGTTCTGTTAATTTGAATAAAAAGATTAATGATACCGCAGGATTGATTTATACCTATAACAATTTGGGTTTATTTTTGAACAGTATTGGCAATTACGAAAATGCTTTTTCTTATCTTGATTCAGCATTGTTACTGGCTGAACAGCAGGATGTTCAGGCAATGAAAGCTTCCGTTCTTAACTCTTTTGGGAGTACTCATTTAAAGTTAAGAGAATATGAAAAAGCCTTGCAATATTACCACCGTTCTTTAAAACTGAGGGAGGAATTAAATGAGTTTGTGAATATTTCAAAATCCTTGAACAATATTGCTTTAACTTATAGAAACCTGGGGGAGTATGATTCATCCCTTTTCTATTTCAACAGGGCTTTGCAAATTAGAGAAAGATTAAAGAATAATGCCCTCCAGGCTAATAGTTATAACAATTTAGGAAGTGTTTACTGGAGTATGTGGGAGTATGACCTTTCCCTGGCCAATTACCTGGAAGCTTTGCGAATTTATTCAGAGATGGAAGACAGGCATGGTATAGCAAAATCATACAATAATATCGGGAATCTATATCAAGCAATCAACAATCATGAAAAAGCTCTCGAATATTTCTTGAAATCTCTGGAAATAAGAAAAGAGATAGATGACAATAAAGAGATTGCTTATACTTTGCATGCTATCGGGAATACCTATTTAAAACTGCAGGAATATGATAATGCTCTTGAAAATTATCAACAGTCATTACTCATACGGGAAAAAACAGGAGATAATTTTTACATTGCTCAATCTCTGCATAATATTGGCCTGGTGTATGAAAAGCTTGGTAATAGTGAACAAGCTGTCAATTATTACAAACAGGCTTTAAGCCAGAGAAAGAAGATAGGTGATGAGGCAGGCATGATGAGTGTTTTGAATGATATGGGAAATTATTACAGAGAAACAGGAGAGCCAGGTAAAGCGCTTGAAAAATATCTTGAAGTTATAGAACTTGGCAGATCAGACAGGGAAGGTTTTTATACAGCCCTCTCCAGTAGAAAGGCTGGCGAAATTTATTTAGATAGAGGGAATAATGAAAAAGGTCTGTCACTGATTAATTATTCATTAGACCTGGGCTACGAAAACAATAATGCAACAATGATAAAAAATGCCTACCGGAGTTTATATCAACATTTCCGCAAGATTGATAATTTAGAAAAAGCCTTAGATTATTATATCAAATACAGTGATTACAAAGATACCATTCAATCGCAGCAAAACGATCTTAAGATTGCTGAAATACAAATGGATTATGAATTAACCCTGAAAGAAAATCAGCTTAACAAAGTTGAGGGTAGAGTGAATGAACTGACCCTGGAGAAAAAACTCAATGAAGCTGAGTTGAAGAAACAAAAAAGTATTCAGTTATTTTTACTGATCACTGTTTTAATGGTTATTATTATTGGAGTTCTGTTCTATCAGAAATATAGATTGAGGATTAAGACCAATAGTATATTAGCAGAAAAATACAGAGAAATAAAGCAAACCAATGAGAAACTAGTTCATTCACAAGCAGAGCTTAAAAAAGCGAATGCCACTAAAGATAAATTTTTCTCCATTATTGCACACGATCTTAGAAATCCGTTTTCCGCATTACATGGTTTAACAGAACATATTTCAAAAAACTTCGATGAGTTCTCTAAGGTTGAGTTAAAGGAATTTGTTACCTTAGTCCACAGTTCTGCTCAGCAATTAATGGAACTTGTTGAAAATCTTCTTTTCTGGTCTAGATCACAAAAGGGTAAACTGAATTTTTCGCCGCAATATATAGATTTAAAGGATGTAATTGAAAGTGCTGTGAATGCGTTGGAAATTAATGCAAAAGAAAAGAATATTGAAATTACTTCTTCAATATATCATTCAGCCGAAGTTAAGGCTGATAGAGAAATGATTACAACTGTATTAAGAAATTTATTGTCTAATGCGATTAAATATACTCCCCAAAGTGGAAAAATTGAAATTATTACTAAAGAAGAAAATGGGGAGATATCTGTTTCGGTAATTGATGATGGTGTTGGTATAGATAGGGATAGGCAATATAAAATCTTTACATCATCAGAAAATGATACATCACCAGGAACAAACAATGAAAAAGGAACCGGATTAGGTTTGGCGCTTTGTAAAGAATTTGTTGAGAAACATAATGGTGAAATCTGGGTTAGAAGTCAGGAAAAGAAAGGAAGTAAATTTACATTCACAATACCAAAATAATTTGTTATGGGTAAAACACAGGATATAAAGTATGGTAAAGCAATAGCGGAGATTGAAGAAATTCTTGCTAAGATAGAAAATGAAGAATTAGATGTGGATGATTTGACTGAAAAAGTGAAAAGGGTTTCCGAGTTGCTGGATGTTTGCAAGAAAAAGCTTCATAATACAGAGCAGGAGGTTGAAAAAATCCTGAAAGAGATTGAAAGTGAATAAGCATTATGTCGCGATGCTAAAACTTTTCAAGCTTTAAGATTTTTTTATCCTTCTCGGATGAACCATGTTTTCAGGTTTTAAAATCTCATCCAGTTCATTTTTTGATAACCACTTTTTCTCAATAACCAGTTCATAGACGCTTTTTCCGGTGTCTAATGCTTCTTTTGCAACCTGGGATGCCTTTTCATATCCAAGAACCGGATTCAAAGCTGTTGCCAAACCGATGCTGTTTGTAACCATACTTTTACAAGTTTCAGTATTTGCTTTAATACCTTCAATGCATCGGTATTTAAATGTTTTCATACCATTGTTCAGCATTTCTATGGATTCCATAATACTTTGGACTATCACGGGTTCCATAACATTGAGTTCGAGCTGGCCGGCTTCGGCTGCCATAGAGACTGTAAGATCATTGCCTATTACTTTAAAAGCAATTTGATTCACAACCTCAGGTATTACAGGATTTACCTTACCCGGCATTATAGATGAACCCGGTTGCATCGGAGGTAAGTTTATCTCGTTGATTCCTGCCCGGGGGCCTGATGACAACAGTCTCAAATCGTTGGATATTTTTGATAATTTGATTGCTAAGCGTTTTAAAGCTGATGAATACATTACGAAAGCACCTGTATCCTGGGTAGCCTCCACAAGATTTTTGGCTTTTTTAACATTTAACCCGCTTATTTTCTTTAAATGAGTAATAACTTTTTCGGCATATTCAGGGTCTGAATTAATGCCGGTGCCTATAGCAGTTGCTCCCATGTTTATTTCCAGGAAAAGGTCTGCGTTTTGTTTTAGCCTCTCTATTTCTTCCTCTAGTGTTACAGCATAAGCTTCAAACTCCTGCCCGAGAGTCATTGGGACAGCATCCTGAAGCTGGGTTCTGCCCATTTTAAGGACTTCCCTGAATTCACCGGCTTTTTTTAAAAAAGTGTCTTTTAATGCTTCAAGTGTTTTTAGCAGTTCGTTGTTGCTTTTTATCAGCGCTATTTTTACTGCTGTAGGATAGGCGTCATTTGTTGATTGTGAGAGGTTTACGTGATTGTTTGGGTGGCAGTGTTCATAATCTCCTTTTTCATAGCCTAATATCTGTAATGCCCTGTTGGCAATTACTTCATTGGCATTCATGTTGGTAGAAGTTCCTGCACCACCCTGGATCATGTCTACAATGAAGTGTACATGGTATTTCCCATTAATAAGCTCGTTACATGCTCTTACGATAGCATCTTTTATAGATTTACTCAATAAATCAAGATCGTAGTTTGCTTTAGCAGCAGCCATTTTCACCATGGCCAGGGATTTGATTAAATTAGGGTAGAAGTTGAGTGTAACTCCACTAATATTAAAGTTTTCAGAAGCTCTCAGGGTTTGAATACCGTAAAGATATTCTGTAGGAACGTCTCTTTCTCCAAGTAAGTCGTGTTCTCTGCGCGTTTGACCAGACTCATACTGTGCAGCAACATTGAGCATCCTGTTGTTTGCATGGCGCATCCGTCGTGAAATTACTCTTGCAATATTTGAGAAAATTTTAACAGCGGTTGAGGGACTATTATCAAAATATTCGTTTTTTATACTAAAGACAGTAGTGTCACGAAGAGCCCTCGCCGAAGTTGAGTGCGGAGTATCCTTTGCCCATGAACCTTCTCCAAGAAAGTCTCCCTGTCCAAAATAAGATAATTTTATTTCATTGCCGAAATTTGGTGTTTTGAATAGCTCAACTTCACCTTTATAAATGATAAATATGTCTTTACGCGGGCCGTTTTCTTCGAAAAGTAACTCGTTGCTGTGAAAAACCTGGGTTTCTATTGAATGAGATAATTCGTCGAGCTCTTCGTTCGTAAGACCCCGGAATAGTTCAATATCTTTGAGGAATGTGTAAATTTCTTTTGGATTCATTTGTATCAATTTTCTGAATTGAGAACAAATATAATAATCTTATCACCAAAAAGAAAGGGGAGCTTTGGTAAAGCCCCCCTCACTTGTCAACCTAAACCATTTAATGAGAGAAGTTAAATATTGACTAAAGAGTCAATGGAGGGTTTAAGGTCTTCAATAATAATATTTTTCTTGAAAAACTGATTCAGTTCACTTGCAGGAACAGCATAGCCCGCCCGCATATTTGTCATGTTGTATAATTCACGGGCCAGGTATTTAATTTGATTCTGATTGGCAATCAAAACCTGAACCGGATCAACATCTTCTATATTTAGCTTGCCTTGATATTTTTTTAATACCGTAATGTTGTTATTTATAATATCTTTAATTCTTTTATGTGATTGTGTTACTTCTTCCAGTTTTTGTCCGATTATTCCTATAACTTTGCCGGATTCAGCATCAATTAAAGGACTTCCTGCATTTCCGGGTTTCACGCTTGCGTCAAATTGAATATAGCGTTTGTTTTTTTGTTCATAAAAGGACGAAACCACGCCGCGTTTTAAGGAAAGGTTATTTTGATCAAGCTGATAACCGATTGATACTACGGGTTGTCCAATTTCAATAGTTGAATTATCTGAAAGTGACAATGAAGGGATGTTCCTTAATTCTCGGTAATCAGCGTATAAAACACTAAATGCAGCGTTTTTTGAGGATGTATTTTTAATTAGAGAATTTTTAAAGGCTTCTTTTGACAATGTAATTTTTGCAGTTACTGTAAGACCGTCTGTATCTACAAAGCATATTTCCACCTTTTCATAATGAGTAATGTATTTTACAGAATAAGCAGTTATAAGATAGTTGTTCACCATGAATCCACTTAAACTATCTACTTTGATTTCACTCTCTGTGTAGAAATTTAAAAGTGCTATTGATGGTGACGCATTTTTCCAGATTTTTCTGTACATATATCTTGGGTTTATAGTTTATTCTTCACTAAAATACAGGGATTTTCTCCATTAATTGTTTGATGATTTTTTCTTTAGGCGTAACGATTCGAATATCTTTATATATATCTTCCGGATAAATATAGTTATCTGTTCGCTGATAAATTTTCAGATAAAAATCTGAGTCATCAGTGGTTCTCCAAATGTAAAGCAGATCGCCTTCTTTTACGTATCTCTTTAGATATAACTTTAAACTAATTACCTGCCCTGTGGGTTGTGCTTCTACTTTTATAGTTACTTCATTTGTCATAGGTAATAGTTTTTATCAATACCAAAAATATGGATAGAAATAGAATGTTCAAAGGCCATTTCTTTAACGTTATTATTTTTTAAATAAACGTGTTCATTAAATGAATTAACGTTCTTTTTTATTCCTGTTGTTCATTATCGAACATGGCTGTATCGATTTCGTTCATTTTTGTTATTAATTTATTTTTATTCATCTGTTTTAGTTGCTGATGTTCAGCTTTTTACATAAACTGGCATGGTTTGTGAAATGAAAGAACAGTGATGAACAATACAATTATCGTGCTAAGGTTATTACGATTTTATTAAAAATGTTGAATTCAAAAATCTTTATATGATGAGGCTAATTATAATACAGAGTATTTTTTTATTAACCGGGAGTTTATTTAATACAAGTAGTGGATACACACAAGAAAAATGGACATTGGAGGACTGCATCGAATATGCACTGGAGAAGAATATTGCTATAAAAAGGCAGGAAATATCCGCCAGGCAAGCTACAAATGATTATAAACAATCAAAAATGGAAAGATTGCCGGCTGTTTCCGGTCGGGCCAGCCATTCTTTCAGATCCGGACGTACATTTAGCTATGATATATTGGAATATGTAAACCAGGAATATCAATATGGACAGATTACCTTACAGGGCGATTTAACTGTATTTAGCGGGTTCGAGGCTCAGCATTCAATAAAAAAGAATGAATATGATATGAAGGCTCAACTTTCAGGAATTGAAGAGGCTAAGTATGATGTTACTATGAATATTGTAACTTATTATTTGAATGTTCTCTCAAATATTGAACAACAACAAATTAAAGAGGAACAGCTGGAAGTAACTCTTGAACAGATAGAACAAACAAAACAGGAAGTTGAGGTTGGTAATAAATCTAAAGGCGATCTTCTTGAAATTAAAGCACAAGCCTCACGTGAACGACTTGAACTGACAAGGGCGAAGAATAATCTTAAGCTTGCATACCTGGATTTGAGACAACTAATGAATCTAGATACAACTGAATCGTTTCGGATAAAGAGTCCCGAAGATTTTACTTCTCTTTCTGAAAATGCTGTAAAAACAACAAATACAATTTACAGTGAATCTGTTAACGAATTCCCATCAATAGAGCATGCAAAATACCAGATGAAAAGTGCTGAAAAGAATTTGAAAATTGTTCAAAGTAAGCGATTGCCTCACCTGAGTCTCGGAGCACAATATGGAACATATTATGATGAACTCAGGAAGGATCAATTTAACCTTGCATATGATAGGCAAATTAGTGAGAATATGTCATTGGTTGCATCTCTTCAACTCAGTATACCTATTTTCAATAAGAGAAGGATACACAACCAAATATCAAATGCTAAACTGGATGTACTTGACTCAAAATATTGGCTTGAACAGCAAAAGCAAGATTTATATAAAGATATTGAAAAAGCCAGAAATGAAGTTATATCTGCTTATGAAGAATATCAGTCTAATCTGGAGTCTCTTGAATCAATGGAGGAGGCTTTTAATTACAGCCAGGAAAAATATAATGCTGGCCTTGTGGATATTGTTGAGTACCGTATTGCAAAGAACAATTATAACAGCGCTAAGTCCGATGCTGTTAGTTCACGATATTTTTACCTGTTTAAAATGAAGATTCTGGAATTTTATATGGGAAAAGAGATGGAAATTTAGCAGGCAATAATTTTTAGGGTTTAGGTATGATATATTGCTGGTTATTTTTCTCTTTAGACCCGGATAGATTTATATTATCCGGGTCTGTTATTCAAACTCTGATTTCAATTGTGCTATTGTTTCCTTAACTTGCCAGCTTTATAATTGTCGTACAGCTCTTTAATGGTTTTAGAGTTATCAGTTGTATAAAGCTCGCAGTTGGAGTGACTGATGGTTTGCATTGCTTTTGGTCCAAGCTCAGCAGAGATAATTACATCAGCTCCGAGGTTTATTGCCTTTTGAGCTGCTTGTATTCCTGCTCCATGTCCGGCATTTAAGTTTTCTTCATTGGAATGCCAGGTGAGTTCTTTTTTTTCTTCATCATAGACAAGGAAATAACGTCCTCGTCCAAAACGATTGTCAGGTTCTGCGTTCCAGTCTGTACCTTTTGCTGCAAATAGTATTTTCATAGGTTTTGATATTTTAATTGTTTATAATGTTTTTAATAGTTTCCCAGAGGCTTGACATTTCCTTATGAAGATCTTCATCAAATTCAACTACTGTCATTCCTTGAGTCATCGATTCCGTAAATTTTTCATTGTAGTTGAATTTACCCAGATAATCCATGTTGTTTTCTTTTATATAATTTTCTATTTCTGAACTTTTTCCCGGATTTAAGTCATATTTATTGATGATAATGCCTGCATTGATTTTAAATGTTTGAACCAGTTCATAAGCTCGTTTCATGTCATGAATACCTGAAACGGTAGGTTCGGTGACAATTACCACATAGTTGGCACCTGTTAAGGATGCAGTTACAGGGCAACCGATACCAGGAGTGCCGTCCACAACTAAATAGCTGTAATTTTGCTCTTGTGCAATAGTTTTGGCAGTTTTTTTAACCTGTGTAACCAGTTTTCCTGAATTATCAGCTCCAATTGCAAGTTCAGCATGCACCAGAGTACTGTTGTTTTTGGTTCTGGATGTATAAAATTTTCCTGATAGTGCAGGATTCATTTTTATGGCCTGTGTTGGACAAATTCTGGCGCAATATCCACAACCTTCACAATCCAGTTCGTCTATAGAATATTCCTGGTTGTAAAGGCGGATTGCATCGAAGCGGCATATTTTTTTACATTTGCCACATTTTATGCATTTATCTTGTTCTATGGATGCAATTTCTCCACTGTAAAAATCCTTTTCATTGGCAAAATCCGGTTTTAACAGGAGGTGCATGTCTGCTGCATCTACATCGCAATCCGCTGTTACTGCATTGTTTTCTTCAAGCATAGCGAAGGAAGAGGTTATGGATGTCTTCCCTGTACCTCCTTTCCCTGAAATTATTACAATCTCTTTCATCTTACCTGTGCTACTTCTTTTTTTATAGATTCTATTATTTTTTTCATCTCTGATTCTACCCAGGGTATTTTCCAAATTGTTTCACCCCGTGAGTATCGTTCTGCTATTTCTCTAGAATCAGGGATTTTTCCCAATACCTGAATATTATTTTCTTCACAGAATGTTTCAACTTTTTCATCACCTATGCCATCCCTGTTGATGATTATTCCAAAAGACTTATTTAACTTTTGCATAGTTGCTACCGATAGTTTTAAGTCATGTAGTCCGAAAGGTGTGGGTTCTGTTACAAGTATCACATAATCCGCATCCTTTGTTGTAGCAATAACCGGGCAAGAAGTGCCGGGCGGGGCATCATACAAACAAATTCCATGTTTCATGACTGTTGTTGTATATTTTTTGGTTTCTTCAATGGCTGGTACTGCTTGTTGCTCACCTACATTTATTTTCCCTTCGATAAAATTAAGTTTGTTGATTTTATCATAGGATATTTCCCCGCTCTTAACAGGTTTCATTTCAAGGGCGCTTTCCGGGCAAAGTTCAACGCAAGCGTAGCAGGAATGACATAATTCTGAAAAAATAAGCACTCTATCCGGTAAAAGAGTAATAGCATTGAAATTGCACACTTCTTTACACCTGTTGCATAATGTGCATTTTTCTTTATTCCATTCCGGAATTTGTTTAATAATGTCTTGCCTGTCTTGCTTCGTACCTTGCATAAACAGGCCGGAATTCGGCTCCTCTACATCCAAGTCTGTCAGTGCAACATTTTCATTAGTGCGTTCACTGAGATAATATGCCAGACTTGTAGCTATGGTGGTTTTTCCTGTACCTCCCTTTCCGCTTGCTATCGCTATTGTCATATACCCGGAGTTATTCATGTTTAATTTTACTTGCTGCTATCTCTGCTGCTTTCATTAGAGGATAAGCTGCAGGAGAGCCAGTTAGTAATGGTTGTGTTCCAAATTGTGAAATCAGCAGTGTAAATACACTTGTTCTGCTTTGAATAATAAAACCAATTAGATTTGTTAACTCTCCGGCACTAACGCCTCCAATCACTTCGCCTCCTATAATAATTCCGGATTCACGTGCCACAATGAGTTTGACAATTTGCTTTTTCATTCCAGGCAATTTACCTGGGTGTTTGTCCATTCCCTCAAATGTTCCGGCAACAACGTCAAAACCTTCGTTACGGGCTACTGCTTCAGTCAGACCAGCTGTACCTAAAGCATGATCGTCAATTGCTGTACTATAAATGGCGATAGTACCGCTGAAAGTTTTTATAGCCGAGAGTTTAAATAAATTCATGCCTGCAATTCTTCCTTCAGCACAGGCAGTGGAAGCAAGCATTACATCGGTTTGTTTTCTGGTTACAAAATTTCGTTTTTCGGCGCAGTCTCCAACTGCTAAAATATCAGGGTCGCTGGTTCTCATGTATTCATCTACTGCAATAAAGTTGTTTTTAGCCATTTTTAATCCCGTATTCATCGCCAACTCATAATTGGGTTCATACCCCATGGATAAAACAATACCATCAGCATTTATTTCTTCTCCGTTTTGTAAGCGAACGCCTTTCACTTTATTATTGTCACCTAATATTTCTGATACTCCTTGTCCTGTTTTGATATTTACTCCGCGTTCTTTGAGTATATCTTCTGCTTTTTCTGCTAATTCTTTGTCAAATGCCAGCGACAATATATTAGGCAGGATTTCAACTATGGTTACTTCCACACCTGATTTATTCAATTCGTCTGCTAATTCTACACCAATAAAACCGCCTCCTATTGTGATGATTCTTTTAAGGTCTTTTATGTTTTTGCGCATTTTATCCAGGTACTCTTTGTCTTTTGGGATAGTGAAAACATTTTCCAGATCTGTTCCATTAATCCATGATGGAACTTTTGGCCTTGAGCCTGTTGCAAGGACTAATTTTTCATAATGAATTTTTTCACCATCCGTTAGCAAACAAATTTTATTTTCTCTGTCAATTTTTTGAACTTCACCGGTATGGCTTTTAATACCAAGCTGTTCATATTTTGATTCAGCGGGTAGTATATTTTGCTCTGAACTTTCCAGTGAACCAAAGATATATGGTATACCGCATGGAACCATAACATTTTGTTCCTTGCGTACAACTAAAAAATCTTTTTCCGGGTAGTTGTTTTTTCCTGTTATCGCTGCGGTTAAGCCTGCAGCGCTGCTTCCTATGATTAGAACATCTGTATTATTCATATTTTTTTTGTTTTATGGTTAATTATATTCTATTCTTGTTTGTTTTGGTGATAATGTAGGGGCTATGAGTTCTGTCCATTCTTCACTTTGCCAGGTTTTTAATTTTTTGTGTACTTCATAATATTTTTCGGGAATGGGATGAGTTCCAACAACAACATTTATATCAAATTTTTCCTCAATGTATTTTTTGAAATATTTCACCCTTGGGCATGGGGGGTATCCGACTACCATTCCTGTGGCAAGATGAATTGTTTCTGCTCCGTTTTTTTTCATTTCTTCAGGTACATATTCTATGTTCCCCCCGGGACAGCCTCCGCATGTGCTATATCCTACTACTTCTATACTTTTGTTTTCGTATATGTCAAATGCTCCTTCTCTGTTTTTTAGTGCTCTGAAGCATTTTCCACCGCCACAACGATGATATCTGTCGCATATTATTATGCCAATTTTATGTACTGTTGTATCTTTCATTGTCTTGAATTTTGATTGTATATAACTATGTCGCCTTTATTCAGTCCCAGGTGTTCACCAATAACTTCACATTTTACCATAAAAAGGAAGAATATTCTTTCATCTTTTCTGTGCATGAGTCCTTCAAAATTTCCCATACCCTTCGAAATTATTAAATCTGCCTTCTCGTATATTTTTCTGAAGTTTTCCGATGACTTTTCAGGAATGGTTGCTGGTGCGTCATAACCATTGTCGATTATTTTGGCCATTTTGTCTATACCAGCCATTTTAGCATCTTCCATTGTTGCGTCATTGATAACGGGTCCTCCTCTTACAGCAAAGAAGACGTTTGGATGAGCAATGGTTTCAAGGAAGAGCCTGTCAAAAACAATTTCACCAGCATTGTCTCCCAGGTATAAGATGCTTTCTGCTTTTTCTATTTGCTTTTGAAGCTCTTTGGAATGATTTATTGCAATATTCATATCCCCCATTTGAAAGATAGTTTCCATGATGTTAAATTCATTATAGGGGCCAAAATCCATAATGTTCCCTGCAATAGTTAGCTTGAGCGCTTCATCAAAAGGGGAGGATGAATTGCGAATTTTTTCTTTCAGGTAATCATATACACTTAAAATGAGTTTATTATGTGAATCTTTTTCTTCTTTGTAGGGGTCCGGATTGTTTAAATATTGGCGGAGCATTGCATGTATATCTCTTGCAATAACCGGGGAGGGAAGAGTCGTGTCTATTTCGGAAATATACCGGAAAAACGATTTTGTCAGTTCTATCTTTTTTTCTTCCTCTTCTACGTGCTTTTCCAGTAGATTACTGAACAGCCTTGCAAAACAATACAGACATTTGTGATTCATTTGGACAAAGGTTTATTAACAGTTTGAGTTTTATTAATATACTTACGTCAGTTTCGCCATTTTAAGAATTTAAACCTATGGAATCCTCATGCTATATTCTTGGACTTTTGTCTGCATTTTATAGATGAGGGTTTCATCAGAGATTATTTTTTATTATACACTTCAATCAAACTATTCCCATGGGAAAATGAAGTTTTTTGAATTTACTGCCATGGTTGTCTTTTCTTTTTTTTAGAATTCATTAAAGAAGATCGTCAATGGTCACATA
>JBKGZD010000013.1:0-28445 GCA_046545795.1 Bacteroidales bacterium
GCCGGATCCACATCAAAATGGATGCTCAGGGTTTTAAAATCCTGTTGGTTTGATATTTTTGCGGCTGCTTCCCGGACGAGTTTTTTTGATGCAGAAAGCGATTTTTCCTTTTCAATTTTAATGAGAATATGTTTCAGGTAGTGATTTTGTACCCTTCCTACCAGCGGACTCTGGGGGCCCAGTACCCGGTATCCGAAAATGGTTTTTAATTCCCTGGCCAGTTTATTTGATGCTGATTCCAGTTTATCTGGTCTTTTATGTTTCAGGAGCACTTTAATTATTTTATAGTAAGGGGGATATAAGAATTGCTTTCTTTCTTCGAGCTGACTTTGATACATGGCTGTGTAGTCATTTTCGATTACATTTTTTATGATCGGGTGGCTGGGTTTGGAAGTTTGAATGAGGACTTTACCCTGTTTCTTTTTTCTTCCGGCCCTGCCGCTCACCTGTGCCATAAGCTGGTAGCTTCGTTCAAATGCCCTGAAGTCAGGAAAGTTGAGCATATTATCAGCGTTGAGAATTCCCACTACACTAACATTATCAAAATCAAGACCCTTTGAAACCATCTGGGTGCCTACTAAAATATCTATGTTTCCGGCAGCAAAGGATTGAATAATATTCTCATATGCATTTCTTGAGCGGGTTGTGTCCAAATCCATCCTTTTAATTTTTCTGTCTGGAAAAAGGATGGAGATTTCATCCTCAATTTTTTCTGTCCCAAAGCCGCGGGTAATGATTTTATTACTTCCGCATGAAGGGCATACCTGGGGAATCTTCTGGTGATATCCACAATAGTGGCATACCAGGTGATTGAATTTCTTATGGTAGGTAAGGCTGACATCACAATTTTTACATTCCGGTATCCATCCGCACAGTTCACATTCAAGGAAAGGAGCGAATCCTCTCCGGTTTTGAAATAAGATTACCTGCTCATCCTGGTCAAATGCTGACTGCATCGCCTCCATCAGCTCAGGGGTAAAATGAGAGCTCATCTCTTTCTTTCTGCGGGCTTTTAGTATATCGGCAATTATTACCTGGGGCAATTGTATATCCTGAAACCTGGAGTTAAGTTCAACAAGCGTATATTTCCCGGTTTTTGCATTATAATAGCTTTCAATTGCCGGTGTTGCTGTTCCTAATAGCACTTTTGCACCGTGGTTTCTGGCTAATACAATAGCTGTGTCTCTTGCATTGTAACGGGGGGCAGGGTCAAATTGTTTATAGGTGTTTTCGTGTTCCTCGTCTACTATAATGAGGCCCAGGTTAGAAAATGGCAGGAAAACCGAAGAGCGTACCCCTAAAATGATATTATAGTTAACATCTGAGTTTGTTCCATTCAACAAAGAATTATACACTTCCACCCTTTCATTGTCCGGGAATTTGGAATGGTATATACCTACTGTGTTACCAAAAACGGCTTTCAGGCGTTCAATAATTTGCGAGGTAAGGGCGATTTCTGGCAGGAGGTAAAGAACCTGCTTTCCCTGGTTGATTTGTTCCTTGATCAGATGAATATAAATTTCTGTTTTCCCGCTGGAAGTTACCCCATGCAGCAAGACAACATCTTTTGACTGAAAACCGGTTTTAATACCAAACAGAGAAGTACTCTGGGCTGTATTCAATTCTTTAACCTCACTGATCTCCTTGCTATCCGCTTTTAACCTGCTTACTTCTATAATTTGCTGGTTTAAGTATCCTTTTTCAACCAAAGCCTTTAATATGTTTGTATCTGCTTTGGCTTCTTTTAGTAAATCATCTTTTTTAACAGCAAAATTTTCCTTTTTACCTGCCTGCTGGTCTAGTTTGATGTATGCCATCAACAATTCCAGTTGCTTTGGAGCATTGCGCAGCTCATTAAATATCTGTTCTAATTGTTTTTGATTTTCCGGAGGAAAGCTTGCAGAAATAAATGTTTCGGTTTTTGGTTTATAGGCTTCCCTTAGTTTTTCCTGGACTAAGATTAGTTTTCTATTCATCAGGGAGTTAACCACCTGCAAAATGTTTTTAAACCCGGTTTTTTCAGATAAATCTTTGAGACCAAGCACTTTTTCCTTTTCCAGGATTTCCAGCACAATGTTTTCATTATCTGTAAGTTGAGGTAGTTGTGTGTTTTCAGGGATGTTGTATAAAACTTTTGTTTCACTTTCCAGCTTAAGTCCTGAAGGCAATGCTGCTTTCATAACTTCTCCCAGGCTACACATGTAGTAACCGGCAATCCATTCCCATAATTTAAACTGGTAATCGTTGATAACTGGCTTGTCATCGAGTACTGAATGTATTGGTTTGGTTTTATAGTCCTGGGGTTGATTGTGATGTATTTTATATATGATAGCAGTATAGAATTTTTTTCGTCCGAATTGCACAATAACACGTTTCCCGGAAGCCAGTTGCTGTTCGTGTTCGGAATTTACATGGTAGGTGTATGTCCCATGCAATGGCAAGGGCAGAATAACGTCAGTGAAAAATTTTTTACCGGAATGAGCCATTCATTAATTTAATTTCTTGTTATACTGAAGGATGATAGCCATATTGTTCAGATGGTCTAAATAGATAATATTTCAATCATTGACAGCAATGTTCTGTTAATATCTTTATGGTGTTTTACAGTTTTGTTGAATGGAATATGTACAATTTCCCTGTTTATCATTCCAATCATAATGCTGTTTTGGTTATCCAGTAATGCATCCACCGCTGCTATTCCCATCTGACTGGCTGTTACCCTGTCAAAAGCTGTAGGACAACCACCTCTTTGGATATGACCTAATACTGTCACCCGCATATCATATTCAGGGAACTCTTTTTTGGTTTCATTTGCTATATTGAAAGCCCCTCCACTTTCATCTCCTTCAGCCACAATGATTATGTTACTGTATTTTTTCCTTTTATATTCTTTTTTCAGATAATCTTTAAGTGATTGAGTGTCATCCTCAATTTCAGGAATTAATATAGCTTCAGCGCCGCAGGCTATTCCGCTCCTAAGGGCAAGGAATCCGGCGTCTTTCCCCATTACTTCAATAAAAAACAGGCGATTGTGGGAGCTGGCAGTGTCCCTTATTTTGTCAACAGCCGATATTATGGTATTCAGAGCAGAATCATACCCAATAGTGTAATCTGTGCCATAAAGATCGTTGTCAATTGTTCCGGGAATACCTACTACCGGGATGTCAAATTCTTCTGTGAAGGCTCTTGCTCCTTTAAAAGTCCCGTCTCCACCAATGACAACCACTGCATCTATGTTGTGCTCCCTCAGTTGCTCGTAAGCTTTCCGGCGACCTTCTTTATTCTTGAATTCATCACTGCGTGTCGATTTTAGAATTGTACCCCCTTTTTGAACTATATCACTTACCATAGGGGAGGTGAGTGTTTTAAAACGACCATTCATCATTCCATGGTATCCATTCATTATTCCTGTTACTTCCAGCTTGTTGTATATCGCAGCACGAGTAACCGCACGAATAGCTGCATTCATTCCTGGTGCGTCTCCACCGGAGGTTAAAACGCCTATCTTTTTAATTTTTGTCATAACTTAAAAATTTATTGATAATGCAGGTTATATAATGTAACACTTTCTATTGGGTTTCTATTATTCTTATAGCTTTTGATAATTGTTCACTTCGTGAAAGATTTGTATTATCAAACTCTATAGCATCTTCGGCTTTTCGTAAAGGACTAACTTCCCTGTTCTGGTCTATCCTGTCGCGTTCTTCAATATTTTTCATGACTTCTTCAAAGGTGATGTCATATCCTTTGGACTTTAATTCTTCATAACGTCTCTGAGCGCGAACTTTCTTATCTGCAATAACAAAAAGTTTTATGTTTGCATCCGGGAAGACTACGGTTCCAATGTCTCTCCCGTCCATTACCAGGCTTCCATAATGCTTAAATTCACGCTGCTTTTCTACCATTTTTTCCCGGACAAAGCCCAGGCTGCTGATATGACTCACATAACTACTCACATCCATTTTTCTGATTTGATCTTCTACATTTTCATTATTTAAACAGATTACTTGCCGACCTGTTTTATGGTCACGTACAAAATCAACATGGATATGTTCCAGTGACCTTTTTAGTTTTTCTTCATTAAGACTATTCCTTTGAGTATCGATAATATTGTTACGCAGTGCATATAAGGTTACGGCCCTGTACATTGCTCCGCTGTCTATATACCTTATTTTGTAGTGTTTTGCAATATCTTTTGCCAGGGTGCTTTTACCTGTTGAAGAGAATCCATCAATTGCTATAATTGTTTTCTTGCTTGTACTTTGCATGAAATATAATTTATAATATGCTTAAGACTGTTACCATGCGAAGAGCTGCCCTAAATCTGTACGTAATGAAAAATAATTTGTCCTTCCGGCAAGGTGATAATTACTTCTTCCGTAATTAAGATAAAATTTGTGTATTTTGAAGCCAAATCCCCAGGAAAATCCAACGGTAGAAATTTTCGAATCGATTTTTAACTCTTGTCTTCTCCTGTAATTATATCCTGCCCGGATAAAAAAATTATCAATTGGCGACAGTTCAACACCCATGATAATATGTCTCATAATTTGATCAATGCTGTTTTCAAATATACTGGCCGGCTCCCTGTCGCTATCGTAGTATGGACTGCCATGGAAACTATATTCAGGTGATTGATAAGTAAGATCAGGTTTTTGCAGATTATCTCCAATTATGATAAATCTGAACGGTGCATTTTTCAGTTTGTAGGAAACTCCTATCTGAATTTTAAAAGGGAGCGCTTCTCTTACATCAGGGTGGTATGGTTTCACCTGGAACCCCATATTTTTCAGCGTTAAAGCTGCTGTAAATAACCCTGATGTATCGGTGTACATAATTCCGGCATCAAAAGCAAGGCCTAAAGATTCATATTCATACAAATGCGATAAAATGGGTTTAAATGTAAGTCCAATCCTGAAATTTGTATCCAATTGTTTGCTGGCAATGAAATGCAGAGCATATTCTGAGGCCCCAAATTCTCCTGTAATTTCCCCGCTTTCATCCGATTCCTGGAACTCACCATAATCAAGATATTTAATCCCCGCCGCCAGGTTTATATTATGTTTTGTTGGGAAAGCAAACGATGCATAACCATAGTTGATATCAGCAAAGTAATTCACATAATTCATCGTGAGATGTGTGTTTTGCTTATCATCCAGGACAGCAGGGTTGTGATACGTTAGATTAAGGTCGCTGTCATCAATGGCAATAGTATTTCCTCCTAATGCGATAGCTCTTGCAGAAGTATTAAGGCTTAAAAACTGGTAGGTCTGATTCCCGCCAATTTGCCCCAAACCAAGAAAAGGGATATGCAGAAGTAAAATTATATATAGGTAGCGCATTACTTGTAAACAATTAAAAAGATGAAACTAAATTACGAAAAAATAAGTGCCTCCCACCAAAATTCCTGTGAACATAATTGTATTATATCTAAAAAACAAAGAAAGTTGAATAGTTTTTTTTAAAGCAAAAAGACCAGGGAGATTATTATTTATTTGTTCCTGGTCTTTTGTAAGCATCAATAAACATTTCTTAAGCCACTGGTACTAATCCTGTTGACTTAGATGCTCTGTTCTTCGGTTATTTCAAAATTAGTCAGTTCCGCGGTGGTTTCAAAATTATATTCCGGGTATTCATATATTGGCATTCTTTCCTCTGTTTCTCCCGCCGAGTATCCCCAAAGAGATTCATATTCACTGGTATCCTCTCCAATATCGTCCAGTTGCTTCATGTAACTGGAAATCGATTTAGATTCTACAATTGTTATTTTCCCCATTTTATCAATAATTGGGCTATGCCATCTAGTTGCATCGTGGTCAAATCTCAGTATACGTCTTCCTTCCCTGGTTATTCCTATTGCCCTGAAAGTAAGACTTTTACCAACCCCCGGCATATTGAGAACATTCCTGTCTGTTCCGAGAAATGGCATATCCTCGTCCTTCAGGAGTTCTTGTATATTTTCCACCATATTGGCTGAATTTTCCGGGAAGTGACGAATTTTATCGTAATTACCCTGTGAAACCAGTCCATAACGTTTTTCTTCAAATTGTTCCTGCATGGAACGTGCATTTGTTGCAAAATTGTGGTAATTTTCCATGAAACCTTTAACGGAAAATGTATAGTATGGTAAGACTCCAATTTCATTCAGAACCTTCCTTAATTTTGCTGTGTGACCTCTCTTTGAAGCCGCTGCAGTAAATACTTGTTGATTAGTGACTATCCATCCCGCTGAGATTAACTTTTGAACAGCTTTTCTGGATTCAGGTGTGACTTCCATAGCACTTTCAAAGTGCGTTTGAATGACAAATTGTTTAATACCAATTTTTGTAGCTTTTGTTTTGAATTCTGTGAGTATTTCAATCAATTCATCAGTTACCCGCTGTGGTAAATATATAGGCAATCTTGTTCCAAGCCTTACACGCAGCATTTCTGCATATTTCTCCCCTTCGGGCCTGTTTTTGTTATCTTCTTTCTTTTGTTTTGCCATTTCATAGACAGCTTCTAATATACGCTTTAGCGATTTATCAGAGCTCATTAAGGCATCACCGCCGGTTATCAGAATATCCCTGATTTGCGAATCGCTCCTGAAATATTCCATCAGCCTTTTAAGTTTTTCAGGCCATTTTTCCTTAGGCTTCAATTTTTCCAGGTCAAAATTCAGATTACCCCTTTGAAAATCATACATTCTTTGGCAGGATGCACATAATCCCCCACATGCACGTCCCATTGAATCCGGAATTAGTATAGCTACTTCAGGATATCTCCTGTGAATATTATGGCCTTCTGGCAAAATCCATCCTGCTGCATTGGGCTTACCTGGTTCTACAATATCTTCTTTCTCCCATGCCACAATATGTCCGAATTCATCCACCAGTTCTCTGCTGTAAATTATATAGTCTCTGATTGCCTGATCAGCTCCTATATGCTCCCTATCAGCTTGTGTATCAAGAAGAGACAAATAATATGGGTTTACAAAAAATGGAATGCCTGCTTCCTTTGCCTGGTGTAAAATCTCCATTGTTTCTCTGCAAAGAGAATAACCCAACATTTCATTTAGTAATTCCGGCGAGCGTATTGCGAAAACAAGGTGGAACACTTTGGAATTCCACCATTCAGTCATTGTCTTGAATTTTTCCTCAAAAGACATATTGGGTTCAAATGAGAATGCTGTACTCTTAATCTCCCCTTCATCCATTTTTTGGATAAATATTTGGATAATTCTTTCTTTATTCTTCTTTCTTCTTTCGATTACTTCCTCGTCTAAACCTGAGGGGTGTCTTTCCATCCAGCTTAAAACTGTTTCTTTATCAGGAAGCTTTCTTTTATGAGTACCATTGAATTGCCTGAATAAATGGAGCATATCTTCAAAAAATGCAGGTTTTGCGCCACCTGTACCATATTTGTATGCCAGCCATAATAATCGTATGGGATGGTTGTAATGTACCTCCCCTCTCAGATTGGGGTCTTCGTATTTGATGCCTTCATTATCTATATAATCCAGCAGACGAATAGCTGCATACTCTTCCCATTTGAGTTGTTTAAAGATTTTTCTTCCTGTCCATTCTTCTGAATAGTATTTTAAAGCTTTAGAATTCTCTCCTACCTTGTCAATTACCATCTTCCTAAGGCTTGCGTAAACCTCGTTGACGTTTTCACATTCCATCAGTATTTTATGAAACTCAGGATTTTCTTCTAAAAGTTTGTTTAACAGTCTGTGAGCCTTAGGGGCAATCTTTACTGATTCCAATTGTTCGTTCTTGTTCATAATTCCTCAATATTTTCTGCTTCGCTCCTAATAAAAATTGTGCCACAAAAATAAAAAATGAAATGAATAAGTAAAAAATAATCATTTAATCCACATAACGTATTTATTTTTTCTTTAAGGGTCTTATATGATTTAAAAAAACTATATCACCATTTTATGTTTGTGAATTAAAATTATATTGAATATCAATCGAATGTACTTTTTTTACATATTTAATAAGCATTGGAAAAAATTCTAAAAAGTTATCATTTATGGTACTGTAATTCTTTAATAATACATCAATTGCCTGGTCCGCTTTATCAGGCAGGCTGGTATGTTTTGCCATCACATTTAACGATTGATGCAGTCCTGTTGTCTCACGATAGGATAAAATCCGGTTATGTTGTATCATACGTGGCACAAAATTTTGAACCTGCCTGGGAAGAACACTGAATTCTCTTCTGAGCAGCTTGTGAAAATTATTGACATATTCTTCGAGAGGTGTTTGACAAAAATATTCCCAGTTTTTTGACAGACAATGATCATAAAGTACATCTACTACAATGCCTGCATATCTTCTGTAAAAGGGTTTTAATAAATTCTTGACCGGTTGGGGTATTTTACTTTTATCGGTATAATCATCAATATTCCTGTGTAATATAATACCTTTCCGGATATTGGTTCTGTATTGTAAATATTTTCTCCCTTTGACATAATCACCTATAAAATTGCCGATTTTTATATCATCATTCGTACCTGACAAATATATGTGTGCAAGAAAGTTCATTGCTGCCTGGTCATTGTTTATGTTAATATTCAATAAAATTATGCTACCATAATAAACTGTAATTTTACATTTTTGTTTTAATTACTTGTCTACAATTTTTTCATTATCAAGCGGCGCTACTAAATATGTTAATTTTGAGAAAAAATATCACAGGCCGTTTAATAAATATGATATATCATAGGGAAATTTTGAACTTAATAATATATTTTTGAGCTTACTCATTAAATTATTTAATTCAATTCAAATAAAAACTAGATTATGGCACAAAAGAACGTTATTATTATTGGCGCAGCCGGAAGAGATTTTCACAACTTTAATACTTACTTCCGGGGGAATAGCGATTATAAAGTAGTAGCATTTACAGCAGCACAAATTCCTGATATTGAGGGCAGGAAGTATCCTGCAAGTCTTGCAGGAGAAGATATGTATCCTGATGGAATTCCTATTTATGCAGAAGAAGATTTACCCAAGCTTATTAAGGAGCTTAACGTGGATGATTGCGTTTTTTCTTACAGTGATGTACCTTATCAGCATGTGATGAGTGTAAGTTCTATCGTACATGAGGCAGGAGCTAATTTTATGCTTTTAGGCCCGAAAGATACCATGATAGAAAGCAAGAAACCTGTAATCTCCGTGGGAGCCGTTAGAACAGGATGTGGTAAAAGCCAAACTTCAAGAAAAGTGATTGAAACTTTAATGGAGCAGGGATTAAAAGTAGTTGCTATTCGCCATCCAATGCCTTACGGCGATTTGGAAAAACAAAAGGTTCAGCGTTTTGCTACCTTAGATGATCTAAAGAAACACGATTGTACCATTGAAGAGATGGAAGAGTATGAGCCTCATATTGTACGAGGTAATGTGATTTATGCTGGTGTGGATTATGAAGCAATTTTAAGAGAAGCGGAAAACGATCCCGATGGATGTGATGTAATCCTATGGGATGGTGGCAATAATGATTTCCCTTTCTATAAATCTGATTTGGCAATTACTGTTGCTGACCCACACAGACCCGGTCATGAGTTGAACTATTTCCCGGGTGAAGTTAACCTTCGCCTTGCAGACGTAGTTGTTATCAATAAAATTGATAGCGCTGAGCCGGATAAAATTCAAATTGTAAGAGAAAATATTGCAAAAGTAAATCCCAATGCTATAGTTATCGATGGTGCATCACCAATAAAGGTAGAAGATGTTTCTGTCATCAAGGGTAAGAGAGTATTGGTTGTTGAAGATGGACCTACGCTAACACATGGTGAAATGAAAATTGGTGCCGGAACAGTGGCTGCAAGAAAGTTTGGCGCTTCAGAAATTATTGACCCAAGACCTTATACTGTTGGCAGATTGAAGGAAACTTTCGAAATTTATCCTGAAATTGGCAAATTACTGCCTGCTATGGGTTACGGTGATGAGCAGATTAAAGACCTGGAAAAAACCATTAACAATACAGATTGTGACTCAGTGATTATCGGTACTCCTATCGATCTCAACAGAATTGTTAAGATTAAAAAGCCAAACACAAGGGTTTTCTATGACCTTGATGAAATTGGGAAACCTGATTTTGATGATGTTCTTGGCGAATTTTTGCAAAAACATGATCTAAAATAAGATTGTTGGTTGCAATCCAAAAATTGTAATCAAAAAATACTTATTGATAAAGAAGGAGGTACTCAACTACCTCCTTCTTTAAGTTTATAGCAAGCTATAGCTATTAATAAGGCAGTTATTTTCGGGGAAGTTGAAAATCAAACTTATCAGTTAAAATATGCAATATCTGTAAATTTTATTATTTATTCGGATTATATTGACTTTAAGAGATCAAAAAATTAATTTTGTTATATTGTGTGATAAACATAAGTTAAAAATGCACCAAATTTCTTGACGATGAAAACACCATTTTACTTTATTTGTCTGACCTTATTATGTTTAACTCCTGTATTATCAATTGCTCAATCATCAAATTCTGCAGTAGATACAATAGTATTATCAGAAGGGAAAAGCCTTATTGTAAAAATTGAGGAAGTTACACAGGATAGTATTATTTATACCGATGCGGAAAGTGGATTAAAACAAAGTATTGGAAGGGAAGATATTGAGAAGATAAAATATAAAAAGATGAATGAATCAGAAACTGAAGAGGAAGCTGATAAAGAGAATATCGAAAAGGATTGGAGAAAAGTAAAAGTTATCAGGAGTGAAAATTATGTTGTTGATATGGTTGAACTTGAAGAAATTGAAGCTTCAGTAGAAGGTTCTGGCCGGCGATATGAGAAACCTGCAACGTTGAAAAGAAGAGCGCTGGTAATTTTAAGGAAAAAAGCAGCCGGATTAAGAGCAGATTGTGTCCTGGTAACCAACGAATATATATCCGCAGCGTTTGGAGAGATCCCAAGCGCAAAAATAACCGGCGTTGCATATTCTGAAAGTGAAACAAATCGTTAATCTATCTTTTAGTGAGTGAAAATCGCTCAGTTTGGGTGAGAAATTCAGAATACTTTTTTGCAAATCTGTTGAAACTATGCTCTTGAAAAAGTTTTAAAGTATAACTGATTTATGAGCAATTCATGCTAAAGAGCTATAATAATTCAGACTTTCCTTTATGGATTCAATATCTATGAAATTATCGATAGAATAAGAACCGGGAGACTTTATTAAAACAAAGTTGATTTTTCCCTCTATATTTTTTTTATCGTGTCGCATGTAATTAACAATATCATCCAGCATATCATTTGTGATTTGGATAAAAGGATAGTGCTTTGTTAAATAATTTTGTATTTTTTTCTCTTTTTGCCCGGATAAACCAGTAAATTTTCCTGAAAGATAAAGCTCGCATATCATTCCGGCAGCTACAGCTTCACCATGCAGCACCTCAGAATTTTTAAAAGAATAACTTTCTAATGCGTGCCCAATCGTATGTCCAAAATTTAAAGCTTTTCGTATATTATTTTCAAAGGGGTCTTTTTCTACAAAGTGGTTTTTAATATGGACAGATTCACCAATAAGCTTATTCATAGTGTCGGTGTCAATTTCTTCGGGTGTTCGTGTTATTAAATTTTCCAAATGAGCTTTTGAATGAATAATCCCGTGCTTTATCATTTCTGCCCAGCCCGAATATAGCTGGCGACGGTCTAAAGTAGAAAGAAATACTGAATTAATAATAACATACGCTGGCTGGCTAAACAACCCTATGTGATTTTTATAGTCATTGAAATTGAATCCTACCTTCCCTCCGACAGAAGCATCTACCATAGACAACAGGGTAGTTGGAATATTTATGTATTGTATTCCTCTTTTAAACGTTGATGCTGCAAAACCTCCTATATCCAGTATCATTCCCCCGCCCAGGTTGATAAGCAAATCATTCCGGTCGCATTTATTTTCCTGCAGGAAATCCCAAATAACTTTTACTGTATTAATGTTTTTTGAACTTTCTCCCTGTCCAATTATTTTTACATAAACATTTTGATGTTTCAGGAGTTTACTAACCAAAGGGTAACAATACTTTTTAGTGTTGCTATCTGCAACAATAAATATTTTATGAGGAGCAAGGTGCGATAACGATGCTTTCAATGGTCCTTCCAGGGAAGGGTCTATTATGATCTTACTTTTTGAAGAGATAATTTGCATATATCAAAAACTAAAAATATAATTTATGGTACAGTTTGAAAATACAAAAATAGCATTTCAAAGTAAAAGCAACAAAGATTTAAAAAGAGCCTATCTTTTGTTTACAGTTATCAAATTTCCATTGGTAGTAAAACTGGGACAAATCGTATCTGCTTTAGCATTAAAACTTCGTTTTCCTGTTGGTTGGCTGGTTAAACCGACTATTTACAAGCAATTTTGTGGGGGCGAAAACATAGAGGAATGCAGACCAACCGTAGATAAAATGGCAAAATATAATGTCCATGCCATTTTGGATTATTCTGTGGAAGGGAAAGAAAATGATAAGGATATTCAGGCTGCTCTAAGGGAAACCATTCGTGCAATTGAAAATGCAGCGAATGATACTAATGTTCCATTTGCTGTTTTTAAACCAACTGCCTTTGGCAAAAGCGCTGTGCTTGAAAAATCCAGTGCAGGAGCTGAACTGAGCGCTGAAGAACGAAAAGAACTGGATAAATTCAGGGATCGAATCCATACTTTATGCCAGACTGCCTATGAAAAGGATGTTTCAATTATGATTGACGCAGAAGATTATGCCTACCAGGCAATTATTGATGATGTGGTTAGGGAGAATATGATAAAATTTAACAGGGAACAACCCATCGTTTTTAACACCTTGCAGATGTACAGATGGGACAGGTTGGATTTTTTGAAGGCAGAGCTGAAAAAGGCAACAGAAGGTAATTATTTACTGGGGATGAAATTTGTGCGTGGTGCATATATGGAAAGAGAGCGACTCAGGGCTAAGAAATACGGATATACTGATCCTATTCATAAAACCAAAGAAGATACTGACAAAGATTATAATGCAGGGTTAAAATTTGCTATTGAAAATATAGAAAAAATTGCTATATTTAACGGAACACATAATGAAAAAAGTTCAAAGTACCTTGTAGAACTAATGGAGCAACACAATATATCTAAAGACGATGGAAGAATCTATTTTTCCCAGTTATACGGTATGAGTGATCATATTAGTTTTAACCTTGCTCACGGGGGATATAATGTAGCTAAATACCTACCCTACGGGCCTGTTAGAAATGTGTTGCCCTACCTGATAAGAAGAGTTGAAGAAAATTCATCCGTACAAGGGCAAACAAGCAGAGAACTTGAGCTGATAAAAAAAGAGCTGAACCGAAGGAAAACTGAAAATACCCTATAATGAAAATTGAAAATCGTAGCAAATCTTTGCGCATAAGCCAAATGAGGTATATAACTGCAATTATCTTTTTCCCGTTGTTGGTGGGGCTTCTTGTAACAGATTTTGTAGACGAGCAGTTCTTTGGATTAAGCAAATATTACCTGGCGATTTTTGCTACCTTAATTTACCTGGCTCATAATGTTTATGAGTATATAAAAGATTTTAACTATATCTATTTTAGCGATGAAGAAAACCATAAAATTCTTTTAAGGTATGTTTCTCTCATGCCTTTAAAGAATAAAAAATATTCAGTTGAAATTAAAAAATCCGATTTACATTCATACAAGATCAACAGGAGCTCTATGAATCTTAGGCAGGAATTGATTCTTTATGTTAGAACCCCCCAGGGAATTGCAAAATATCCCCCTGTTAGTATAACGGCACTTAGCGAGGATGAACTTAATCAGATGAAAAAAGCACTGAATAAAGTGCTTGGGATAACTGCCTGAATCATTAAACGACTTTTTTCCCGATATACCTGGAGCTAAGCATAGTAAGCGCTCCCATGTAGTTTGTCTTGAAACGAATCAGATCTCCTACTTTATATTTTGGTTTTTCCGTGCCAAGGTCTGCCACAATCATATCTGAACTGGCGCCGGAAATTTCAATTTCCGGATCCAATGGAGTGATATTCTGAGGATCAATATCCAGCAATCCGATATCCAGAATAGCACGGTAGGAAGTTTTTCCGTAATCAGCCTCGTTAAAATCCTTTACTTCTCCGGCAACATTTTGACCAAGATCGCCGGTAGGAACAACAGGCTTTTCTGTTAATTCAATTATTTCAGCGTTGAGCTTAAAAATATTCGTTTCCATACCTTCAATATCTTCTCCTGTAAATAAGTTATTCCCGAAGAAGAGTGTTTCACCAATTCTAAAGTGAGAAATGCCTTCCGGCAGCATATTTTTGAATATTAATTCTAAAGTTACTGATGATCCACCGGAAACATATGGTATGTTTTTCTGAAATTTTGCTTCAAGCAATTGTTCGTACAAGCTTAGCTGAATAAGTTTGTCGTGACTTGGCATTACACCATTCAAACAGTTTAGGTTGGTTCCGATTCCTACAACTTCGATATTGGGTAATTTGAAGATTTTTCCATAGAATTCAATAAAATCTTCACCTAAAACACCTTCTCTTAAATCCCCCAATTCAATCATGATAATTACCTTATGTACTTTCCCCTGTTTTTTAGCCTCTTCTGAGAGCAATTTCATGGTGTAATACTCTGTATTAAAACTTATATCCGCATATTTCACAACGCTGGGGATACTCCTTTTCGAAGGAGGCCTGATATAAGCTGTTTCTACATTTGGATCAATGCTCTTAACAACCTTTAAGTTGTAAATCCGTGAATCAAGGATCTGATCTACTCCCAAATTAATTAACTCTTTCAAAAAATCCCGATTTCCACATAATACTTTAGATACAACACCAAATTTGATGTTGTAACTATCCAATAATTTTGAAAGGTACTGATAATTATGTTCTAATTTTTTACTATAAAGTTCTAAAAATGCCATGATTCAAAATTTAATTAATAATTTTCCGTGGGATATTTACCGGCAATCTGGCTAATAACTCATAGTTAAGCTGATTATTAAAATCAGCAAACGAAGACAGTGTAATCGTCACACCATCCTGATCGCCTATTAATACCACTTCATCACCTTTTTTAACATCTTCTATTTGTGACACGTCGGCAATAAGCATATTCATATTTACTACTCCAATCACAGGCACTCTGTGTCCTTCAATAAGCACCCTTCCCTGGTTACTTAAAGAACGGCTATACCCATGTGAGTATCCCACTGGTACCACTGCTATAGTTTTTTCTTCCTGGGCCATATAGTATGTTCCGTAACTTACAAACTCACCTGCCTGAACTTTTTTAATGCTCATTACCTGGCTTTTCCAGCTTAAAACCCTTTGCAAAGGATTTGTTTTTTCCATACGTTTATGTACAAAATGAATGAAAGTTTCCGGGCTTGGCCAGAAACCATACTGAAGAATGCCAATACGTACCATGTCCATTCTTGTCTTTGGATATGTCATAGCTGCAGCAGAACAAGCAGTATGGCGCAGTTCAGGTTCAATCCCTCTGTTGGTAAGCCACTTATATATACGATTATATTTCTTAATTTGTCTCTGTACTCTTACGTGATTAGCAATGCTTTCTGCTCCTGCATAATGAGTACAAAGGCCTTTAATTATAAAATGTTCACTGTTCTCGTTCAGAATTTTGACTACTTTATAAAGGTCTTTTTGAGAAAAACCAGTACGATTCATCCCTGTTTCCACTTCAATATGGATGATGGCTTTTTTTCCCTTTGTTTTTGCAAGCCGCAAAGCTTCCTCCAGTTTTTCCTGTTCAAAGACAAAAAATTCTATTTCGTTTTCTACTGCCCAGTCCAGTTCCTCGTCAGACATCCATCCCATAACCATTATCTGGGACTCTTTGTCTTTTACTTGACAAACACGCATAGCTTCATCTCCGCTAAAAACGGCAAAATGATCAATTCCTGCTGATTCAGCTATTGATACAAATTCCTCAATACCATGACCATAAGCATTTGCCTTTATAACAGAGGATATTTTTACTTGTTCACCAAGGAAATTTCTTAGAAAGGTTAAATTGTGTATTAATGCTGAACGATTAATTTCGATGACTGATGTTCCTGTCATTCTATTGTTGATTTAAATGCTGGTTATAAATTTCATAAAATATTTTAATCCCCGGGATAATAATTTCTTCGGGAAAATCATAGTCCGGATTATGCAATTGCGGGGTGTCCTCCCCAGCTCCTAATCCAAACAAGGCTCCTTTATATTGGTGAGTGAAATGTGAAAAATCTTCTGACCAGCGAAACGGTTCTTTTTTAGTAATGATTTCCAGATTACTTTTGCCCGCTGCCTGTTGAATGGTTTTAACGCATTCTGAAGTATTTTTCGTAGCCAAAAACTCTTCAGTCCATTTAATTTCGTGCTTTAGGCTATTTTGTTCTGCATATTTCTTAACCAGCTTTTGACTTTCTTTAACCAGAACATCCATGTCTTCATTGGTGTATGATCGTAAAGTTGCCATTACTTCTGCATATCCTGGAGTTGTTCCAAAAGCAATTTCTCCCAGGCGCGCATGAATGACAGTAATAAGTACAAAATTCCGGTAGTAATTTTTAGAGGGCAGGTACGTCAATTCTTTTACTATATCAGACATTGCAATTGCCGGACTATTCCCGTTTTCAGGCTCTCCTGCATGAGAAGTTTTTCCGAATAATTTAATTATCATTCCTTTGGAGGCAGAAGCAAAAATATCGTGGTTTATAATAATATTCCCTTCCTGAAATCCCGGTAAATTATGCAGCGCATACACATAATCCGGTTGTATAGATTTGAATTTTGGGTCCTTCAGCACTTTTTCCGCACCTTCTCCATTTTCTTCTGATGGCTGAAACAATAGTACTACTTTCCCTTTGTGTGGTCTGTGTTTGGATATAGCTTGTGCCAAACCTGTAAGGATAGTCATGTGTCCATCATGGCCACATTTATGACTTATTCCTTTGTGTTTTGATTTATAGCTTAAATCATTAATTTCCTGGATTGGCAAGGCATCAAGATCGGCCCGGAAAAGTAATGTCTGACCAGGATTATTGCTGTGATAAACAACAGCAAACCCGTGTCCTCCTATGTCTTTAATAATTTCGTCCGGCTTATATTGTTTTAAATAAGTCGTTAACAGTTTAGCAGTCTCTATTTCATTACCTGATAGTTCCGGGTATTTATGCAGTTCCCTCCGTAATCCTTTCAATTCTTCTGTTTCAATTTCCATGGTAAATTTATATGTAGCTTTGATTCATTCTTCTATCACTACATACAGTTTTGTTGTTATTTTAGTTCATTAAAATATCTTGATTTGGTATTGCAGCTAATTGAACCGGATGTATATTTTTCATGGTAAACTATCCAGCTCATGGTCAATTATTTGATGTTCTATGCTTTGAAAAACAGATTAGATAGAATTTGTTTCTGTGCAACAAAATTAAATAAAATAATTGTTTATCAAAATTTCAAATGGATGCTACTCTTGCTATAGTTTATCTTCAACGGTAATCACTGGTGAAGCATCAATATCATCAATATCTAGATAGTCAATAATTAAATTCAGAGCTTCGTTGATATCGTTTGTATGGTCTTCCGGCAGATTTTCCAGTTTTTTTGATAATTTCTCATGAAGTAGACGGGGTGTCGTCTGGAGCAACTTAGACCCTTTTGAGGTCATAATTATATGAGTTGTTCTTTTATCGTCTTTTTTGGGTAAACGAGCTATAAAACCTTTTTTTTCAAGCCTGTTGATTATGCCTGTAACAGTACTGGAATTCAGGTTAAGATAGTCTCTTAACTCTTTTTGAGTGGCTTGGTAATTTGGTGCTTTGTTGAGATATTCGAGAGACAATAACTGGGGTATGCTTACCCCATAATTTTTCTGGATTTTTTTTGACTCCAGGTTAATCGATCGAACGATTTTCCGCAGTTTTATTAATATTTCTGTTGAATCAACAGTCATTTTTCTAAATAATTTGATTATGCTTATTGTCTGGTTGTTGTAAAGTTATACAAAAATATAAGAAATATGTTCTGCTAAAACATTTTTTTATAATTAAAATTACGATAAGCAATTTTGCTATATTTGCCGGGCTTAAATGTATAGTTCAAGATGTTAATTTTATAGGACCAATTAAATAAACTTATGAAACTTACCATGATAAGTTCCATATGACCAATGAAAAATTAAGAATAACCATATGAACAAAGACCTGTTAACAGCATACATTAGTATCATTTTAGCAATGACTTTCTGGAGTTTGACTTATGTCTGGTATAAGCAGGCTTTTGAGGCATATAATCCTATTACAATTGTATTGTTACGATTGGTATTGTCTTCAATAATTTTAGTTATATTAATGTATCCGATAAAAAAATTGCAGAAGCTTGATTTCGCTGATTTAAAATATTTTATCCTTGTTACATTTTTTCAGCCGTTCTTGTATTTTCTTTGTGAAAGTTTTGGAGTAAAGCTTGTTTCTTCTACTGTGGCAGCTGTAATTATTTCGACCATTCCTTTATTCAGTCCTTTCGTGACGATGTATTTTTTTAAGGAAATCATTACTAAATTAAACATTTGGGGAATTATTGTATCAATAGCCGGGGTTGCCCTGGTGGTATTCAGTAAAAATGAGAACTCTACTTTATATGCATCACCCTGGGGCATTCTTATTTTATTCCTTGCGGTAGCAGCGGGAATTGGCTATAGCATTGTTGTTAAAAAGCTGACTGGTAAATATAATTCCATTAGCATTGTAACTTACCATAATATTCTTGGAATTTTCTTCTTTCTACCCTTATTTTTCATTTTTGAATTTGACGACTTTGTTGCAACTGGCTATCAGGCCAGTGCTGTTGTTCCATTGCTTGAACTTGCCATATTCGGATCTTCTTTCGCCTTCATCTTTTTTACAGTTTCTATAAAAAAGATTGGGGTGACAAAGTCTAATGCTTTTACCAATGCTATTCCTGTGCTTACAGCAATTTTTGCTTATTTCATCCTGGGAGAAACACTTAGTATCATTAAGATGGCAGGTATTGGATTGGTGATATCAGGATTGTTCATGTCACAGATAAAAAGGATACCTATGCTGAGAAGAAGAGAACCCATTCGTCCAAGTGAATAAAAAAATGGTCAAAGAGCCTTGGATATGTTTTGAAATTTTCCAAAGCTATTTTTATCCCCTTATACATAAACCATGCAATTATCTTATTAAGAGAGCTTTATTGTTACTAAGATTGTTTTATTATCCGTGTTTATTCGCTGCATCCGCCTGATTGGACAGGCAGGGATTACCGCGGATTTTTTTCGTTTTCAAAATTTTCGTAAAATCTTATAATGCGGTAAGGGAAGAAGCTAAAGCTAATGGGAAGTATCTCCGGCCCAATCGCGCGCAGGCCAGGTTTAATTAGCAACTTTGTAGTATCAAATTTTCACAATCAAAAAGTACCACTATAGAAATAAAAACAACCTCCCAAAGCCGGAGGGTTTAACATTTATAACTCACGATATAACGAATAGAACCCGACTCCGGGAGTCGAACCCTTTACAGATGATTACAAAACAGCCTGGATAAGTGGGTGCCGGATACCTGATACCGGAGTGTGGAGTTTGAAATATTCGATTTCAATTGGAACATGGAACGTGGAACTTGAAACGTTTCAATTATATCGCCCTATCGTTCCATTCGGTATCCGGCATCGCTGTCGAACATCAAACATCAAAAATCTAATATCTATTCATCCCCCATGTATAAAAACTATAGAAAAAAGCCCCTTATAAAGGGGACTCGTATAGACTGACATTAGGTATAATTCAACAAATACATTAAAAAAGGCTCAGATATTTTTCTGAGCCTTTTTTAATATATTGAGTAAGTTGTGATGTCAATATTTAATATACTTCTTCAACTTCCCTGGCAGCATAACTTATTTTTAAGGCGCTGGCTTTTCTCAGTGCCTGTTTAACATCAGTTACGATGCCCATTTTTGTGTCCTCATCGACTTTCAAAGAAGTTGTAAGCTTTGGACGGTCACTTTCATCCATTTGTTGACGCTCTGTATGGATATAGTCCCTGATGTCATCAACATCTGCAAATGCATCGTTGAGCTGAATTCTTGGTTCTGTACCATACGTACCCTGATATTGCTTCTTTGGTTTACCAATATAGATATAGCTAACCTGGGATTTCTTTTCCAGCTTTTTCACTTCTGTAGCCGATGGCATCGTATTGTCCACTTTGAGTGCTGTTTCTCTGATTACAGTAGAAACCATAAAGAAGAACAATAGCATAAATACAATATCCGGTAATGAAGCTGTTGAGATTGTTGGGATTTCTTTTTTCCCACCTTTTCTAAATTTGGCCATAACTAGTTACCTCCTACGTTTACTGGTTCTGCTTCTGATATTACCTGAGGATAAATTTCCTTGACAGCATTTTGCTTATCTTTATCCAGGTCCTCGTAATCTTCGCCAAATTCTCGGTTGGCGAGATCGTTACGGAGTTCATTGTATGCTGCAACCAGTTCATTCTGGACTTGTATATACATCTTATATGATGTTTCTCTGTCATTTTTCAGAGAGATGACAGCATTTTTGGTAACCTCCGTTTCTCCAAAATATGGAACTTCTTTTACTTCTTTTTCAGGGAGGTTTTCTTTATTCTGGGGATTGGCGATAAATTCCTTTGCTTCATCACGAAGATTTTTTAATTGCATTGGTTCTCCATCGACCAGTAATCTATCATTGGAATTTATCAATACCGTAAAGATATTACGTTCCTTGATCCTTTTTTCATCCTTTTGTTGCTCTTCTTCATCTGGTAGCGGGGGCATTTTTCTTGTTAGTCCCGTATCAATGTCCATCGTGGTAGCAACAAGAAAGAAAATAAGGAGCAAGAAAGCAATGTCGGCCATTGGACCTCCATTTATTTCAGGAACTTTTTTTCTTGCCATATTTTTTCCTTTTTATCTAATGTCAGACAACCATTAATTAACGGCTGTCTGACATCCAATATTATATTATTTAAAAGATTTTGATACTTCAGTATAAATTATTGATAAAATTCCCAGCCCCAGTAAAATATACATTGTTATCAGTCCTGTTCCTACCTGTTTTAATGTCTGGGGTACATTATTCGGATTTTCTTTGACAAAGTTCAAAGGTTCTGCAGAAGCTAGTCCATACCCAATAAGGACTAATATAGCAATTACTATTATACCTATTAAGCTTCCGCGTGCTTTCCTGGGTTGTAGAACCATATGTACAACCTGGAATATCAGAGTTGATGCAGCAGCAATAGCAGCAAGAATAGCTGCCCAAGTAAGAATTTGCTGGGTATATTCAGGATGATCTCCTGCTGCACTGGTTGTTTCGGGTCCTGCGTAAAACAGAACTGCGAAAATTGCTGATATTGCCAGTAATACTATACCTAATATTCGAATAAATTTATTCATCATCTCAATTTCAATTTTAATGGTGTTTACTTCTTATTGTACTTGTAAATCAGGTCAATGAGAGCAATTGATGCATTTTCCATAGAATTTACAATGCTATCAATTTTAGATACAATATAGTTGTAAAATAACTGCAGAATTACAGCTACAATAAGACCAGAAACTGTAGTAATAAGTGCTACTTTAATACCTCCAGCAACAAGTGATGGCTGAATATCACCGGCAGCTTCAATGTTGTCAAATGCTTCAATCATACCGATTACAGTACCCATAAATCCTAACATCGGTGCAATAGCGATAAATAGGCCAATCCAGGTAAGCCCTTGTTCGAGCAGCCCTGCTTGTACACTACCGTATGATACAACAGATTTTTCTGCAACATCAACACCTTCATCCGCGCGGTCAAGTCCTTGATAGAAGATTGAGGCAACAGGTCCGCGGGTGTTTCGGCAAACCTCTTTTGCTGCTTCAATGCCGCCTTCTTCCATAGCATCTTCTACATTCTTGAGAAGTTTGTCGGTGTTTGTTGTTGATAAGTTGAGATAGATAATTCTTTCAATGGATACAGCTAAACCGAAAATAAGAGCTAAGAGAACAATACCCATGAAAGCAGGTCCACCTTCAATGAATTTCTGCTTAACTTGCTTGTGCAATGATTCTGGTTCTTCGGCTTCACTTTCTTCTGCTGATTCACCGGCAGCTGCTGTGTCTGTTGTGTCTGCCGTGTCTGCTTCAGCTTGAGCAGTGTCTTGCATTTCTTCCTGTAACGTTGTGTCGGCTTGATCATCTTCTTGAGCCACTGTAAACGCTGTAGTTCCAAAGATTAATAGTCCGATAACTGCGATAGTTGTGAATAATCTTTTCATGGTTTGTCTTCTGTTTTGATTAATTAATGGATTATAAAAATACTAAAAAACTATTACTAATGAAAATCGGCGGAGAAAGAGGGATTCGAACCCTCGTGACGCTTGTGGCGTCAACACGCTTTCCAGGCGTGCGCCTTCGACCACTCGGCCATTTCTCCATAATTTTTCCTTCTTTTTTTGGTGCACAAATTACAAAAAAAATATTATTCCAAGAATATTAAATACTAATTTCTCCTTTTATCGATTTGTTTAATAATTTCTTAATTTCCTCAGGGTCAGAATAGTTGCCAAGTAAAAACATAAGTTTGACCAAAGCAGCTTCAAATGTTATGTCATGACCACTGATAACTCCTGCTTCTAATAATTGTTTGCCATTTTCGTACTTGTTCATATCTACTTCTCCTGCAAGGCATTGTGTTACATTTAAAACAATCATATTATTTTTTACAACATCTTTCAGAAGGTTTAAAAACCAACTGTTTTGGGGTGCATTGCCCGAGCCATAAGTTTCTAAAATAATCGCCTTTAAATTTTCAGAGAACATTAAGGCCTCTGCTGTGTGCTTTTGTAATCCGGGATATATTTTTAATACACCCACGTTTGGTTCGATATTCCTGTATGGTTTTAGTTTTTTAAAATTAGTTGGATAACGTATTGAACCAAAATTATATTTTATATTAATTCCAATCTCCGCCAGCTTTGGGTAATTAGGTGATGTGAAGGCATTAAAATGCTCAGAGCTTACTTTTGTTGTACGATTACCACGGTATAAGGCATTTTCAAAATAGAGGGCTACTTCCGGCACAAGAGGCTGATTATCTTTTTTTGCTGCAGCAATCTCTACGGCTGTAATAAGGTTTTCTTTTCCATCGGTTCGCAACGTCCCTATAGGAAGCTGTGAACCTGTCAGAATTACGGGTTTTTGAAGATTGTCCAGCATAAAACTTAAGGCTGATGCTGTATACGCCATAGTGTCTGTGCCATGGAGTATAATAAATCCGTCGTAATCATCGTATTTTTGTTGAATGATATCAGTTAGTTTTATCCAAAATTCGGGGGAAACATCTGATGAATCAATTAAGGAAGAGAAAGTTACTGTTTCTATTTTGTATCCAAATCCTTTTAGTTCCGGTACTTGCTCGTGTATGTGTGAAAAATCAAAAGGAGACAACGTTCCTGTTTCCGGATTTCTAACCATTCCTATTGTTCCGCCTGTATATATTATCAATATTGCTCTATCAGAGTTCTCCATTTGAATTTTTTTATTACTAAAAATAGCTGTTTTTGATTTTTGTTTTTTTATTCAATTTAACTCTTTTTAACGTTGTGAATCTGTTAAGTTTTTAACTACAGTTTAAATAGATTAAGCGTATTAGATGTGGTTATTATTGCTACGTCTTCTGTTTCCATGTTTTTTATTTCAGCAATCTTCTCTGCAATATACGGAATATAACTACTTTCGTTTCGTTTTCCACGTTTGGGTACTGGCGCCAAAAATGGTGCATCTGTTTCTAAAATCAAATGAGTGATGTCAATTTTTTTTATTATTTCATCCAATTTAGAATTTTTAAAGGTCACAATTCCATTAATTCCCATTTTAAAGCCTGAATGAATAATTCGTTCTGCTTGTTTAAGGTTACCCGAAAAACTGTGAAACACTCCTTTTAGCTTATTATCAATGTTTTTTTCTATAATTTTAATTATTGGTTCAAAAGCCTCCCTTGAATGAATCACTACAGGAAGGTTGAATTCTTTAGCCCAGTTTAATTGTATTTCAAAGGCTCTTTCTTGTTCTTTGCGGTAGGTTGTGTCCCAGTATAAATCCATGCCTGTCTCACCAATAGCAGAAAATCTCCTTTTCGTGAGATGCTTTTTCATGCCTTCCAGTTCCTTTTCAAAATTTTCATTAACAGATGACGGATGCAGCCCCATCATGGGTTTAAATAGTTCCGGGAATTGAGTTTCCAGGTTTAACATTTGGTCAATAGTGTCACCATCTATATTTGGAAGGTATATGCGGTTAACGTTTTGGTTTTTAGCGCGTTGACATACTTCCTTAATATCGCTTTTGAAGTTGTCAAGATATAGATGTGCGTGAGAATCAACAAATTCCATAATTTTTCCTGTTTTGTTTCCTGGAAATTTCAAATGCAAACTTGGAAAAAAATCCTGACATAAAAAAGGAGGGCGCTGAACCCTCCTTTTGTTAATGAATGAATTGGTTTGCGTATTTATACGGCTCCTTGCGACAGCATAGCTTCGGCTACCTTTACAAAGCCACCAATGTTTGATCCTTTTACATAATTTATAAACTCACCGTCTTGTCCATATTTCTGGCAAGTTGCGTGGATATCCACCATTATTTGCTGGAGTCGCTTATCAACTTCATCTCTTGTCCATGGCAATCTCATGGAATTTTGAGTCATTTCTAAACCAGACACTGCAACACCACCAGCATTAGCAGCTTTGCCCGGTCCGTAGAGGATTTGTTTGTTTATAAATACATCCATGGCTTCAGGTGTACAAGGCATATTGGCTCCTTCTGACACTACATAGCAGCCATTATCGACAAGTTGCTTGGCATCATCTTTATTAATTTCATTCTGTGTAGCAGAAGGGATAGCAATGTCGCATTTTATACTCCAGGGTCGTTCTCCTTCATAATACTCGACGCCAAATTTTTCTGCATATTCTTTGATTCTTCCTCGTTTTATATTTTTCAGCTCCATTATATAGTCGAGTTTTTCTCTGTCGATTCCTTTTGGATCATGTATAAATCCGGATGAATCTGATAAGGTGATTACTTTTCCACCCATTTCATTGACTTTTTCAGTAGCAAATTGTGCCACATTTCCTGAGCCTGATATTGTTACTGTTTTTCCTTTCAGGCTATCTTTGCGGGTTTTAAGCATTTCTTCTGCAAAATAAACTGCACCGTATCCTGTGGCTTCAGGTCGTATAAGGCTACCTCCGTAGTGTATGCCTTTTCCTGTAAATACACCTGTAAACTCATTGCGGAGTCTTTTGTATTGTCCGAAAAGAAAACCGATTTCTCTTCCGCCTACTCCAATATCTCCTGCAGGAACGTCAGTATCCGGTCCGATGTGGCGGTACAGTTCTGTCATAAAGCTTTGGCAAAAGCGCATGACTTCATTATCAGATTTTCCTTTAGGGTCAAAATCTGAGCCGCCTTTCCCTCCGCCTAAGGGTAGTGTGGTAAGACTATTTTTAAAAACCTGCTCGAAGGCTAAAAATTTAAGGATGCTCAGGTTTACGGTAGGGTGAAATCTCAGACCACCTTTGTAAGGTCCGATTGCACTGTTCATTTCAATTCTGAAACCCTTGTTAATTTGTACTTCACCTTTATCATCCAACCACGGAACCCGGAATAATATTACACGTTCCGGCTCGGCTATTCTTTCAAGGATTTTAGCATGTTTATACTTTGGATTTTCTTCAATAAAAGGAATTAATGATTCGGCAACTTCCTGTACAGCCTGATGAAATTCTCCTTCATTAGGATTTTTGGAAGTGATCTGTGCCATGAATTGTTCTACTCTTGGATCCATGTTAGTTGAATTTTTGGGGTTAAAGAATTTTTGTTCACTTGGTTTAACAAACTTATGGAAAATATTTTTTTGACAAAATTTTTTAATTGAAAATAGGAGGCCATAAAGTTTTTAAGTGGCTTATCTTTAACTTTTTCACTTATTAACGAATGAGTTAGCCCAAACAAAAAATTCTATGTTATATAACATGGGTGATAGAAGTCATTTTTAGTTGGTTAGAATCTTATAACGCTTGCCGGGAAGAGATTTAACCAGGCCTTTGAATTCCAGTTCCAGTAGCACCGGAGATACCTGGCTTGCAGGCATGCCTGTATTTATGCTTATTTCGTCAATTTGAACGGAATCCTTATCGTTTAATATTTCTACTACTTTTTTTTCTTTTCCGGATAATTCATTAAACAATTGACGTTGAATTATTTTATGCTTGGTTTTGTTAATTTCCCATCCTAAAACATACTCAAGGTCACGGGCTTTTTCAATAAGAGCAGCTTTATTTGTTTTTATCAGGTGATTGCAACCTTGTGACTGAGTATCTGTAATCCGACCGGGAAATGCAAAAACGTCACGATTGTAAGAATTAGCAATATCTGCAGTAATAAGTGCACCTCCCTTGTGAGCAGATTCTACAACCACTGTGGCATCTGCAAGTCCTGCAATAATTCTGTTGCGGCTGACAAAATTGAATGATACTGCCTTTGTATTGCTTGAAAATTCAGTGAGGAGAGAGCCGTTTCTTACCATTCGCTCAGCTATATCCCTGTGTAATGAAGGATAAATTGTGTTTAGCCCATGGGCAAGAACTCCAACGGTAGGATTTCCATTCTTCAATGATGATTTATGAGCACAAATATCTATACCATAAGCCAGACCGCTTACTATAATTATGTTTTTGTCATTGTTACCAAGCTCTTTAACAAGCTTTTCACAATTTTCAATTCCTCTTTCTGTTGAATGCCTTGTGCCAACTATGCTTAAGACTTTTACCCTGTTGTAATCAACTTCCCCTTTGGAATAAAGTAATATTGGGGCGTCTTCGCAATTTTTTAAACGTTGTGGATAATTTTTATCAGTATAAAAAAGTATATCTATATTATATTTTTCGCAAAAGTGGATTTCTTTTTCGGCTTTTTTAAACAAGTCTGCCGACTGAATTTTAGATACAGTGTATTTTCCTAAGTTAGGGATTTTTAACAAATTTTTTTTAGGCTCATGAAATACTGCTTCAATACTACCGGTATATGAAAGAATCCTTTTGGCCATTATTGGCCCGATATTAGGCAGCATACTAAATGCAATACGATAAATTGCTTCATTTGCATTTTTCATTCAAAGATGATTTTTGTCAGTAAACTTAAAATAACTACATAAAACCAGAACTAAACCTGATTATAAACGTATAACAATCAGAACTTTTCGAACCTATAGCTTGATTCTGTATTTGATTCAAAATGAGATAAAAAAGACTGGAAATTTATTAAAAAAAGTTGCAACTTTGTAAAATTTCCCTGGATCTTTTGCGTTTTGAAAAAACAATTCATTACACATAGCTATAACATTTTAGAAACCAATTAATAAAAAACAGAAAGCTGAGATGAGACAATTAAAGATTACAAAATCCATTACGAACCGAGACAGTTCATCTCTTGAGAAGTATTTACAGGAAGTGGGCAAGGAAGATTTATTAACCCCCGACGAAGAAGTGGAACTTGCACAAAGAATTAAGAAGGGTGATAAAGTTGCTCTGGAGAAATTAACAAGAGCAAATTTGCGTTTTGTTATTTCAGTTGCTAAGCAATATCAATTTCAAGGATTAAGCCTCCCTGATTTAATTAATGAAGGAAATTTAGGACTTATAAAAGCTGCAGAGAGATTTGATGAAACCAAGGGATTTAAATTTATTTCATATGCAGTATGGTGGATCAGACAGTCTATTTTGCAGGCTATTGCAGAGCAGTCAAGAGTTGTAAGGCTCCCGTTAAATAAGGTTGGCTCCATTAATAAACTACATAAAGCATATTCAAAATTAGAACAAGAAAACGACAGGACACCAACCTCTGATGAATTAGCCGAAATGGTAGATTTGCCAAAAGAAAAAGTTGAAAAAACTTTACAACTTTCTGGAAAACCTCTTTCAATGGATGCACCATTCGATGACGATGAAGATGGAAGTTTAATTGATGTGATGGAAAATTCGGATGCGCCGGAAGCTGATGGAACTCTTCTGGATGAATCCTTGAGCAGAGAAATTGAAAGAACACTAAGTGTGCTGCCTGATAAGGAAAAAGCAGTCATTAAATACTTTTTTGGTTTGGGTGTACCTGAAATGTCTCTTGAAGAAATAGGTCAAAAACTGAACCTGACAAGAGAAAGGGTAAGACAAATCAAAGAAAAGGGCATAAGAAGATTGCGCCATTCCTCAAAAAATAAGCTTCTTAAAAAATACTTAGGATAAAGGTCATTGAACTTCATTCTGTTAGTTCCATTTTGACGATTTATTTTAAATTCCATAATATAGAAAATGTAAGGGCATTATTTCCTTACATTTTTTTATTTGGTTAT
>JBKGZD010000014.1:0-27755 GCA_046545795.1 Bacteroidales bacterium
TAAAAATTTTGTTGTAGACAAGAAATTGTATACAAAATATGGAGAATGTATTGTGTTGATTTCTTTTAAGAGTAAACCTATTGCACAAAAAGAAGATACTCTTGCTGTGACTGCAGAGCTTATGGAACTGGTGCAGGAAAATTCTTTTAATATGAATAATACTTTTTTTTCCAGGATGAAAGCGTATTTGAATACTCATTCCAAAGGTGGACTAAAGAGAACAAATATGAGCTATATGTACCAGGACAAAAAGGGTGGTTTTGATATGATTTCTGTTTTTAATAATGACACAATTTACCTACCTCTTCGTCCATACCGCTATTTGTCTTTTGTAGATTTGTTCCCTGAAAACAATGCAGAGGGGCGTACAGGCTTTAGTTCTTCGGTAAACAGAGGTTTATGGAATGCTTATATCAACCTTGTTTTAAAACATTTGAATTATCATAACAATTATTTGCAAGGCACTGTTAAGAGAAGCTTTGATAATTATACTTCTTCAAACCAGGGGATAGTTAGAATGGTATCCCGGAATTCATTCTCGTTTAAACTAAAAAATATAACTTTAGATAGACAGAGGCTTGAATTGAAGTTGGACTTTGGAAATTAACACTTTAAGCAATTAGTTCTTGGTTATTGCTGAAGAAAAATTGACTACCTGCCTTTATAGCTAACTTTCTTAGATGAACCGAAAAGTTATATTGGTTTTTAGTGCGTATATTTTGTTTATATTTATGAACTAAATGAATCTATTTACTGAATATTCTTCTCACTCAACCTTTAAAAAATAAACATGAATTTTTTTTAAAACTTCTGAGGTTAATGGTTTATACAATTGTATTTTTGTGTATTAATTCTTTGAATTGATTTAATAATTGAGATATAGTAGTGTAGGGGATTCATTTGATAATAGAAAATACATTTAAAAATTATATTATGAAGGAAAATTACAGGATAATTGAAGTTAACGATAACAGAACCCGCAAAGAATTTCTCAATTTGCCGGTACGTTTATATAAAGATGAGCCCAACTGGATAAGGCCATTGGATGAAGATATTGAAAAAGTTTTTGATCCTTCACAAAATAAATTTTTTCGTCACGGAGAAGCAGTCAGGTGGTTGCTGTTAGATGAAAATAACAAAACAGTAGGGAGGGTGGCCGCATTTTATGATAAAAAAACGGCTAAAAGCTATGAGCAACCCACAGGAGGAATGGGTTTTTTTGAATGTATTAATGATAAAAAAGCAGCATTTGCATTACTAGACCAGTGTAAGCATTGGCTTGAATATAAGGGAATGGAGGCGATGGATGGCCCTGTAAATTTTGGTGATAGAGACCGCTGGTGGGGGCTCTTGGTAGATGGCTTCAGCTACCCCCCAAACTATTGTATGCCATACAATTTTCCTTATTATAAGGAGTTTTTTGAAGAATATGGTTTTAAAAATTTCTTTAATCAATATACTTATTACAGGGCAATAAAAAAGGAAGGGTTAAGTCCAGTAATCGAAGAAAAAGCAGAACGCCTTAAGCAAAACCCACTGTACCATTTCGAGCACCTGAAGAAAAATAATATAGAAAAATATATTGAGGATTTTCGTAGCATATATAATCGTGCCTGGTCAAGATATTCAGGTGTAAAAGAGATAACAACCGGTCATGCAAGGGCTCTGATGAAAAGTTTGAAGCCTGTTCTGGATGAAAGAATTATGTGGTTTGGATACTATGGTGAAGACCCTATAGCTTTCTTTTTAATGGTCCCTGATGCCAATCAGATTGTGAAACATTTAAATGGAAAATTAGACTTACTGGGGAAATTAAAATTTGTATATCATAAGAAATTTAATCCACCGGACAAAGTTTTAGGTCTTATCTTTGGAATAGTACCGGAACACCAGGGAAGAGGTGTTGAAGGAGGACTGGTTATTTCTTTTAGCGAAGTTGCTTTAAAGGTTGGTTTTCCATATAAACATCTTGAATTGAATTGGATAGGAGATTTTAATCCTGCTATGATGAAAGTGGCTGAACAAATTGGGGGTCAAATACTAAAAACTCATGTTACTTATCGTTATCTTTTTGACAGAACAAAACAATTTAAAAGGATGAAAAAAGTGAGTTGATATATTAAATTGCAATATATATGTGATGTTATTAAGAAGAATGTTAATGTTAGTAGAAAATGAAATCTATTAAAGAGATATATAAAATCGGATACGGCCCTTCAAGTAGTCATACTATTGGTCCGGGAATTGCAGCAGAAATATTCAGGAAAAGAAATCCTGATGCTATAAATTTCAGGGCTAAATTATATGGTAGTTTGTCAGCAACAGGTAAAGGTCATCAAACAGACCATGCATTGAAAAAGGCTTTACTGCCTAATAATGTAGACATAAAATGGAATAAAGAAGAATTACCATTACATCCTAACGGGATGATTTTAGAAGCTCTTGATGATACTGGAAATATAGCAGACAGTTGGACTGTATATAGCATAGGAGGTGGTGATATAAAGGATGAACAAGGATTGATTCACGATAAGAATATTTATCCTCATAATTCATTTTCAGAGATTATGGCCTGGTGCCACTCAGAAGGAAAATCTTTGTGGGAATATGTAGAAGAGATGGAGGGAAAGCATATCTGGGATTTTTTAAGAAATGTGTGGAGTGTAATGAAAGATGCAATTACACGGGGGCTTGACAATGAAGGTGTTTTGCCCGGGGATATAAAACTGCCCAGGAAAGCAAGTACCTATTTTGTGAAATCCAATCATTCCCATGGCGTTTTGATGGAGCAGTCTCTTTTATTTGCCTTTGCGTTGGCGGTGTCTGAGGAAAATGCGGCTGGTGGCAAAATTGTGACTTCACCTACTTGTGGTTCTAGTGGCGTTTTACCGGCTGTATTATTCTATTTGAGCCGTGCGGAATATCTTACAGAATTAAAAATTGTAAAAGCGCTGGCTACTGCAGGGCTTATTGGTAATATTGTTAAAACAAATGCATCTATTTCAGGGGCTGAAGTAGGTTGCCAGGGAGAGATCGGCTCTGCTTGTGCAATGGCAGCTGGGGCTGCAGCACAAATAATGGGAGGATCGGCGGGTCAGATTGAATATGCAGCAGAAATGGGTTTTGAACATAACTTGGGTTTAACATGCGATCCAGTGGGTGGCTATGTCCAGATTCCATGCATCGAAAGAAATGCTATAGCTGCAGGGAAAGCAATAGACTGCGCTGTATATGCATTATTTTCAGATGGAGGGCATAAAATCTCATTTGACAAGGCAGTGGAAACCATGGCTGAAACAGGAAGGGATATCCAAAGTGCTTACAGGGAAACAGGAATGGGCGGTTTAGCTAAAACCTGGAAGCCGTTTGATTAACATAGCAGGGATATCTCCTTTTTATAAGTTACCAGGATGGAAGAATATTATGAACTAAAATAACTGATATTATTGTTATGGCAAAAATTTTGGCAATCGATGATGAGAAAACTATCAGGGAAAGTTTAAAAGAGATACTTGAATATGAGAATCATGAGGTAGAACTCTCAGCAGATGGGGAAGAAGCTATAGAACTCTTTAAAGAAAATAAATATGATTTAGTACTGCTCGATATAAAAATGCCTCAAATGGACGGAATAGAGGTATTGGAAAAGCTTATTGGTATAGCTCCTGATATACCAGTGATTATGATCTCCGGACATGGCTCAATTGATACTGCTGTGGATTGTATCAAAAAAGGCGCTTATGATTTCATAGAAAAACCCTTGGATCTCAATCGGCTGTTGGTTACCGTTAAAAATGCCATGGAAAGAAAAGACCTGGTAAAAGAAACAAAAATTCTCAGAAGGAAGGTAACAAAGTCTTATGAAATGATTGGTGAATCTGAGGCTATTCAGGGGGTACGGCAAATTATTGAAAAAGTAGCGCCTACTGATGCACGTGTTCTGGTTACCGGAGCGAATGGAACGGGGAAAGAGCTTGTTGCCCGGTCTCTTCATGAATTAAGTCAACGGAAAGAAGAGCCTTTTGTAGAGGTGAATTGTGCAGCAATTCCTTCAGAGCTTATTGAAAGCGAATTGTTTGGACATGAAAAAGGGGCTTTTACTTCCGCCCATAAGCAAAGAAAAGGAAAGTTTGAACAAGCAAATGGTGGTACGCTATTCCTGGATGAAATAGGTGATATGAGTCTGTCTGCGCAGTCTAAGGTGTTAAAAGCGCTGGAAGAAAAGAAAATTTCAAGAGTGGGAAGCGATAAAGTGATAGAAGTAGATGTGAGAATTATTGCAGCTACCAATAAGAATCTCAGAGAAGAGATAGAAAAGAAAAATTTCAGGGAAGACCTTTATCATCGTTTGAGTGTGATATTAATACAAGTTCCCTCCTTAAATGAAAGAATAGAGGATATACCTTTACTTGCAGATCATTTTAATGGAATGATATGCGCTGATTACGGGACTAATAAAAGAGAGATTGAAGAGAGCGCTCTCGAAGAATTGAAGAATATCAACTGGACCGGTAATATCAGGGAGTTTCGAAATGTATTGGAACGACTAATTATCCTTTGCCCTAAAACAATTAGGAAAGAGGATGTAATCAAATATGCACAACCAATATCAGGTGAAGAGTTGAATTGATATCAGATGGATTAAAAATTAAATTTTTTTGTAAGTGTAATAAATTTTTCCTTAGTTTTACAAGTAGAAATATTCCCTGCTTGACTTTGTGTATATAGGGGTTAAATACAAGCAGAAAAAATAACTCACTGGTAATGTATAATATAAATACAGTGACTAAAATTTTTCCTATATTGATAACGCTTACTTTTGTATCGTTCTGTCTATATGGACAGGTTGAACAAAAAGGAGTTCCTCTTAGCCTTAGTTCCCTCAAAACAAGTAAAAAAGTTGATATTCCGGAATACACATTGCCTGATTTTGATGCTAATGCTTTTCGCGATAAAATAGATAAGTTATCGAATAAGAAAAAACTGAGGTTTGCCAAAGTTTTTGATGTGGATTTAAATATTAAAGAGAATGCTGATACATATAAATTAAATAATGGAACTCTTTATCTGTATTCTATTCGCTCAAAAGGAGCATTTTCCCTGTTTCTTGCATTCGATTCCTTTAAAATTCCCCCCGGAGCGAAGCTATATGTTTATAACACCGATTACTCACATATTAAAGGAGCTTTAACAGCAGAGAATAACAGAGATTCAGAAGTCCTTCCAGTGGCTCCTGTGAAGGGAGAAAAGATAACTATAGAGTATTTTGAACCGGATAATGCTTCTTTTAAGGGTAAGCTGAAAGTAGGGAAAGTAGGGCATGATGCAGTGGATATTTTTAGTATTTTATCAAAAGGTACTGCCGGTGTAGGTGATTCTGATTCTTGCCATGTAAATATTAATTGCCCGGAAGGAGAAGAATGGCAGGAGGTAAAAAGAGCGATTACAAAAATTGTAACTGGAGGTGGTTACCTTTGTTCGGGTTCTTTAGTTAATAATACAAACTTTGACAGGATACCTTATTTGCTGACTGCTGACCATTGCATAGAAGATTCTTCCGAAGCTGCTAATTCCGTATTTTATTTTAATTATGAAAGTCCGGAGTGTGATACGTCATATATTGAACTTGATGATATTCAATCTATTGCTGGAGCTCAATTAGTAAGTGCCCCTCCTGAGAGCAAACTGGATTTTTCCTTGCTTAAACTGGAAGAAGATATACCTGCTCATTATAATCCATATTTTGCAGGTTGGTCACTGGATACTACCAATGTAAAAAACACTGCTTCTATTCATCATCCAATGGGAGATGTGAAGAAGATTACAATCGATGAAGATGCACCGGTTGTAGATAATTATGGAGATACTTATGAAAAGAACACTCACTGGCGTGTTCTGGAATGGGATATTGGAACCACAGAGGGTGGTTCTTCGGGATCACCTTTGTTTAACCAAAATAAGAGGATTATTGGAGACCTTACAGGGGGAGAAGCAAGCTGTGATTATAACTTTAATGATTACTATGCAATGTTCATATACTCATGGGATTATTTTGAAAAGGATGAGTATCAGCTAAAGTCTTGGCTAGATCCCCACAATAAGAGCTTTAACAGCTTGGATGGATATAAACCTTATGATTCTATTCCTTCAAATCTTAGGGTTATTGATGAAGGGAGCTATATAAGTTTAAAATGGGACTCGGTTATTACTAATAAAGAAATCGAATATTATGAGATTTATAGGAATAACGAGAAAATAGGGGAGTCTGCTGAAAACTTTTTTGAGGATGTGGTTCCTGTAAAGGATTCTGTCTATTTTTACCAGGTAAGGGGAGTTTTTGAATCAGAAGATTTTACTGGATTTTCTGATAGTTCAGGGATTTATCCTGTTTCTGCTGTTTCTGCTCCCTATTTTTATTCATTTGAGGATACCCAGTCACTGGAAAAGGGTTGGTACGAGCAATCTTCCAATCATGATACTTACTGGAACTTTGCCTCCGGTAACCCTGAGCCTTCACCTGATGGTAATTATCATTATGGTTTTAATGCTGGTGATTCGGTTACATCACGTCTGATAACGCGTAAAATTGAACTGGATCAATCTGATTATTATCTATTAGCCTTTGATTATTATCTTGATGAATATGAGGGTAGTGTGGATGAATTGAATGTTCTGATACGTTATGCTGACTCTTTGCCCTGGAAAGAAGTTCATCAGCTAAGGGATTCTACAACAATGTGGGAAAAATCCAGGGTACTCCTTCCTGCTCCAACTGAAGATTATATGATTGCATTTGAAGGAGTCAGTAATGGAGGTAATGGTGTGTATATCGATAATATACAGGTTTTTTCTGACCCAGATGCTGCAAAATTTAATATTAGTGCTAGTTCATATTCCGTATGTGAAGGTGATAGCATATTGTTCTCCATAGATACCAGTGATGTTTATGAAAGCTATCAGTGGGATATGGGTTATGGAGCAGAACCAAGATATGTTAATGGATATGGGTCGCATTGGATAACATACACAGCCAGCGGAAGTCGCAGAGTGAAATTGGTGGTAGATGATAAATATGAAATCATTGAAAACGATTTTATTGTTGTGGATACAATACCGGAGCCCGAAATTAGCCGTGAGGGTGATTCGCTTATTTCCAATCATGAGGAAGGGAACCAGTGGTACAGGAATGATGAACCCATTCCGGGAGCAACATCTCAGGTCTTTCACTTTCAGGATACCGGAACTTATAAGGTTCAGGTTACAAATCAAAATGATTGTGCTGGTTTTTCCAATGAGATAAGTGTTTTAAATGTAGGAGTAAATCAACCATCAGAGGGTAAAAACCCTTTTAAATTGTATCCAAATCCTGCGGAAAATAGCATCATTCTGGAGTTTATTGATGAAGAGGCAAAAGTACAAAGCATAGAATACAGCATTTTTGATGTATCGGGGAGAATCATGAGGAATAAAAATCTTACAGGTGGGAGAAAACATGAAATCACTCTTGAAGATTTCGAACAAGGAATTTATTTATTAAGGGTAACAATAAACCGGGGAGAATCATATACTGAAACTTTTATCAAACAATAAAAAGAGGCCCAAATGTATTGTTGAGCCTCTTTATCATTTAACCTTATTCCTGCACCTTTAAGGTATTATTTAACAGCATCAATAGCTTTTTTCAGAGCATTCTCCATAATTTTCTTATCTGGTGATTTTATAAAGTCTTTCTCCATCATCATGTCAATTGTTTGCCTTGTCAGTCCAATGTCTTCCAGGGTTCTGTTGTAGATAGTATCCCAGTCAGCTTCTACTCTTGCCACACCATCCTTAATTGCCTGCATAGCAACATCTGCAGCCTCATAGGCAAACATATCGGTTTCATCCATTTTAGGCATTATATAATCCGGATTAATACCTTTTTTCTCTGCATAATTGGCCATGGAATAGGAGGCAGCAACTGCCATTTTATCTGTTACTCCTTTTGCTCTAACCAGCAGAGCGCCTTTTAATATTCCCGGGAATCCCAGGGAGTTGTTCACCTGGTTGGCAAAGTCACCTCGTCCTGTTGCAGTAATATATGCTCCTGCTTCTTTTGCTGCATAAGGATAAATTTCAGGAACAGGATTAGCACATGCAAATACAATTGGCTTTGTTCCCATTTTTTTGATCCATTCTGGCTTAACTACATCCGGTCCTGGTTTACTTAAAGCAATTAACACATCAGCTCCATCCATTGCTTTCTCAATATCATTGATTTTGTCCGGGTTAGTTTGTTCGCATAATTCCCACTTACGATAGAATCTCTTATCTGCTTTTATATCGTCACGACCTTTATGTAATGCTCCTTTGGAATCAAATAAAATCATTTTTTCAGGATCGCCACCAGCCTGGAGTATTAATCTTGCGATGGTTGCATTGGAAGCTCCGGCTCCCCAAAGTACGATCCGTATATCTTTCATCTCTTTTTCTACTATACGGAGTGCATTTATTAATCCTGCAACAGTTACTGCACCTGTACCTTGAGCGTCGTCGTGCCATACAGGAATATCACATTCTTCACGGAGTGTATCCAGTACTTTGTAACAGTTCGGCTGGGAAATATCTTCCAGGTTAATTGCACCAAAACTGGGTTCTGCCATTTTGACAAAATCAATAATTTTATCAGGGTCATGTTCTCCTTTATCATTATAACTATTCATACACAAAGCCACGGCATCTATACCAGCAAGGTATTTCATCAGATAGGCTTTTCCTTCCATTACTCCAAGGCCTCCCGGAGGTGTAACATCACCATCTCCAAGGACACGTGTTGAATCGGATACGACAGCCACCATATTACCCCTGTTAGAAAGGTCAAATGAAGAAACATTATTGTCTCTTATTGTCGTGGAAATTTTACTTACACCTGGAGTGTACCAGATGTTGAACCAGTTGAATCCGTAAACACCCGCTTTGGGTAAGGTCTGGATTTTTCCTCCGTAAAATTTATGCGCCTCAAGAGCCAATTCTTTCAGAAAGACTGTTTTTGCTTTTGCTAATTGCTCCTGCGAAAAATCATCGGGAAAAATTTCATTTAGATTTGATAGGGAAAGATCAATTTTTGCCATGGGCACCTCCTTTTTGATTTATGAGTAATCTAACTAACAAATTTACAAAATATTAAGTTCTGAATGACTGAAACAATGAATATAATGTCCTTTAGCCTGTATGCTTTAAAACATGTTATGATTCAATAAGTGTTACTACAATGTTACGAATGTTTCTCGGTCCGTCAAATTCACAAACAAATATGTTTTGCCAGGTTGATAAACCCAGTTTGCCATCTGTAATTGGTATCGTTTCGCCAGGCCCAACTAACCCTGCCTTTAAATGTGCATCTCCATTGTTATCCTGGGCATCGTGCTCCCATACACCCTTAGGAATAAGCTTTTTAAGTAGTGTGACAACATCATTCTGTACGGATTGGTCCCAGCTTTCCTGGATCATTATAGCTGCTGTTGCTCCCTGAACATAAACGGATGCTGTACCTTCCTTAATGTTACTTTTTCTAACGATTGATTCTACTTTACTTGTGATATCATACAAACCGTTGTGTGCGTTTGTACTTATCTTTATCGTTTCTTGCATACTTCTTATATTTTACTTTTTGATGCCAAAAAATAACCTGAAAATTTCACAAAATCAAATTTTCCTGACTGTTAGTTTACGGATGGCTGTTTTTAGTGTCTTGTTGCTTTTTTTGAAGTATTCTATTCAATAATCACCTTTGATTATTTCTACTATTTAAAAGTTTTTCTATTTTCGCAAAATCGGAATTCTTTTTTACCTAAATAAATTGACTTATGGAATACAGCTTTTATGAAATAGAGAAAAAATGGCAAAAACGTTGGGATAAAGAGCAGGTTTACAAAGTTGAGGTGGATAAAGACAGGCCTAAATATTATGTATTGGATATGTTTCCATATCCCTCAGGAGCAGGACTGCACGTAGGTCATCCATTGGGATATATTGCTTCCGATATATATTCACGGTATAAAAGAATGCAGGGCTATAATATTTTACATCCGATGGGGTATGATGCTTTTGGATTACCAGCTGAACAATATGCTATTCAGACAGGACAGCATCCTGCCAAAACTACAGACCAGAATATTAAGCGATACAGGGAACAGTTGCAGAAAATTGGGTTTTCTTATGACTGGAACAGGGAATTAAGAACCTGCGATCCAAAATATTATAAATGGACCCAATGGGCATTCCTGGAGATGTTTGAGCATTGGTATAATAAAAAAACAGAAAAAGCTGAATCTATTGAGCATTTGATAGAAATATTCAATGCCGAAGGAAATATTAATGTTGATGCTGCCTGCAATGAAGTAAATCAGTTTACTGCAGAGGAATGGAAAAATATGACCGAAAAGGAGCAACAACAGATTCTTCTTAATTACCGTATTGCATATTTGGCAGATACCTTAGTAAATTGGTGCCCGGCACTGGGTACAGTACTTGCTAATGATGAGGTTAAGGAAGGCCTTTCTGTAAGGGGTGGTCACCCGGTGGTTCAGAAAAAAATGAAGCAATGGTGCCTGCGAGTGACCGCATACGCTGACAGGTTACTCAATGGTTTGGATAAGCTCGACTGGTCTGAATCACTGAAAGAAATACAGAGAAACTGGATAGGACGCTCTGAAGGAGCTGAAGTGTTCTTCCAGGTACAAAATTCTGAAGAAAAAATTAAAGTGTTTACCACACGACCGGATACACTTTTTGGTGTGACATTTATGGTATTGGCACCAGAGAGTGAGCTGGTTGATAAATTGACACTGGACTCACATAAAGAGAACGTGAAGAAATACGTTGAAAAAGCCAAAAACCGCTCTGAAAGAGAACGGATTTCAGATACAAAGTCGGTGACTGGAGAATTTACAGGGAATTATGCTGTTCATCCGTTTTCTGGTGAGTTATTACCTATCTGGGTAAGCGATTATGTTTTGATTGGATATGGCACAGGAGCAATTATGGCTGTTCCTGCGCATGACGAACGAGACCATAAGTTCGCTAAACATTTTAATTTGTCAATAATACCCGTCATCGAAGGTGGGGATACTGACAAAGAAGCCTATGACTCCCTGGAAGGAAAGGTTATTAATTCCCGCTTTATTAATGGAATGAAAGCTAAAGATGCAATTCCTGAAATTACTAAAGAATTGGAAAGCAAAGGGCTGGGATTAAAGAAGGTTAACTATAGACTTCGGGATGCAATATTTAGCAGACAGCGTTATTGGGGCGAACCATTTCCCATTTATTATGTAGATGATATGCCATACCCGCTGGATAAGAGTAAACTGCCTCTGGAATTACCAGAAGTGGATGCTTTTAAGCCTACTGAAGATGGTAAACCTCCATTGGCCAGAGCTAAAAACTGGACTACTGAAGAGGGATATCCTCTTGAATTAAGCACAATGCCGGGGTTTGCAGGTTCCTCAGCTTATTATCTGAGATTTATGGATCCACATAATGAGGAAGCTCTTGTTTCTAAAGAGGCTAATCAATACTGGAGAAGTGTGGATTTTTACATCGGAGGTATTGAACATGCTACCGGGCACCTTATATATTCGAGGTTTTGGAATAAGTTTCTTTATGATATCGGGTGGGTGATCGATTCTGAGCCCTTCAAGAAACTTGTAAACCAGGGCATGATACAGGGGCGTTCTAATTTTGTATACAGAATCAAAGGAACAAATAAGTTTGTTTCATACAATTTGAAAGACCAGTATGATGTGCAGCCACTTCATGTGGATGTTAATATTGTAGATAACGACGTACTGGATATTGAAGCTTTCAGAAAATGGAATCCGGAATTTAAAGATGCAGAGTTTATCCTTGAGGAAGGAAAATACATCTGTGGTACCGCAGTTGAGAAAATGTCTAAATCATTGTACAATGTTGTTAATCCGGATGACATTATAGAAAATTATGGTGCGGACACATTGAGAATGTACGAAATGTTCCTCGGGCCTATTGAAATGTCAAAGCCATGGGATACAAACGGTATTGATGGAATATACAAGTTCCTAAGGAAGTTCTGGCGCCTTTTCCATGACCAGAACGGTCAGTTTGCGATAGACGAGGACAAGCCAGGTGATGAGGAGCTAAAGATACTTCATAAGACCATTAAGAAAGTAAAAGAAGACATCGAGAATCTTTCTTTTAATACTGCAATAAGCGCTATGATGATTGCGGTGAATGACCTGTCTTCAATAAATTGTAATAAGCGTGATATTTTAGAACCGATGATTCTCCTGATCGCACCTTTTGCACCTCATGTAGCTGAAGAGTTATGGCATCGTGCAGGATATGATGAGTTTGTGGTAGAACAGTCATTTCCCGGTTATAACGAGGAATATCTAAAAGAAAGCTCAGTGAAATATCCTGTTTCGTTTAATGGGAAAGTTCGATATACGCTTGAATTACCAGCAGATATAAACAAAGAAAAAGTTGAGGGGATAGTTAAAAATCATGAAAACTCTCAAAAATGGTTGAAAGGGCAGGAACCTAAGAAGATCATTTTTGTTCCAAACAAGATTATTAATGTTGTGGTCTAAAATTCGGATACGTGAAATAAACTATGAAACTCTTTTCAGGGAGGTAAAGTCATACGGGACGGTAACTGTTGGCTTGTTTTTCACAGCAATTGGCTGGACAATATTCCTGATTCCGGCAAAGATAACCGGAGGTGGAATTACCGGTGTGTCTTCCCTTTTATATTATGCCTTCGGGTTCAATATGGGTGTTTCATACCTGATTATAAATTCTTTTTTGATTCTGATAGGGATAAAAATACTTGGAAAAAGTTTTGGTATTAAAACGGTTTATGCAACCCTGGTCCTGTCTTTATTCCTTTCACTGCTGGAAGGTGTAGTTTCTGAACCTATTGTTGACGAGCATTTTATGTCAGCTGTAGTAGGGGGTATTCTTGCTGGTGCCGGTGTCGGACTGACAATTTCACAAGGCGGTAGTACAGGTGGAACGGACATTATTGCCATGATTATCAATAAATATAAGAACATCAGTCCTGGTAAAATTTTGTTATATATAGACATTCTTATAATCAGTTCCTCTTATTTTATTTTTAATTCTATCGAAAAGATTGTTTATGGTTATGTAACAATGGCTGTGGCAGCTTATTCTATAGATATGGTAATTACAGGGGCCAAGAGAACTGTGCAGATGTTTATTCTTTCGCAGAAGTATGAAATTATTGCTAATAGGGTGGGGACAGAGGTGCGACGGGGAATTACTATCCTGAATGGAAAAGGCTGGTACACACAACAAGATACCAAAGTACTGATGATATTGGTTAGAAAAAGTGAAGCCAATTATATATTGCGTATTATCAAGGAAACAGACCCTGATGCATTTATTGCAATGGGTAATGTAATGGGTGTCTATGGCTCTGGTTTTGATCCAATTAAAGCCTGATAAAGAGAATGAGATTTATTACCTGTCTTTAAAGACCTTCATGCTAGCCTGTTCTATATCCGGGCTTTTTAAACCCAATTTTAAGTTTTTTCTTTTATTACAGCATTTTTTTCTGTAAACCAAATTATTTCTTACTTAAATCCAATATATTTGCAGGAAAACAAGGATCAACATAATGGCAAAGAAAAAAGTATTTAGCATAGGAATATTAATATTGGCTCTGCCTGTATTTATATTTATCTTTAAAAATAATTCTGCAAAAACCAGATCTGAAAATATCTTTAAAACGGAAATTGATGAACATATCCTTTGCCAGAACCCCGTGAAGAAATATGATATTATTGTGGATTCTTTTAATATTGCCAGTGATTATATAAGGAGAAATCAAAATATTGCCAGTATTCTAAATCAGTATGACTTTGGAGAGTATAGCGTTCATGAGATTCTAAACCAAGTAGAAGAAGTTTTTGATGTAACAAAATTTAAAGCAGGGAATCCTTATTATGTGTTTTATGATAAGTACGATACTACAGGCGCTGTAAGCTATTTGGTCTATGAACATGAACCTGCAAAATATCTGAAAGTATCGGTAGGGGAGAAAATAACGGCAAATATGTTTGAAAGAGAGACACGTACCGAAAGAAAAACCTGTTCAGCATCTATCAGATCAAGCTTGTGGAAAACAATGCAGGAAAATGACCTCAATCCTTTACTGGCTATAGAATTATCTGAAATGTATGCCTGGACGATTGATTTCTTTGGCTTAGATGAGGGTGATTCCTTTAAGGTTATTTATGAAGAAGAATATATTGATAGTACTTCTTTAGGAATAAAAAATATAGTGGCTGCTTATTTTGAACATAAAAGAGATACGTTTTATGCTATTCCTTTTAAACAGGATAGCTCACTTACATATTATGATCTTGACGGGAAAAGTCTTCAAAGAGAATTTTTAAAAGCTCCGCTGCGTTTTTCAAGAATAAGCTCAGGGTTTTCTCAGAGCCGTATGCATCCAATTCTGAAACAAAGAAGACCACACAGGGGAGTAGATTACGCAGCTCCTGCTGGAACTCCCATACACACTATAGGTGACGGAGTAGTTGTTGACAGAGGCTATACAAAAGCTGCAGGATACTATATTAAAATCAGGCATAACAGTATTTATACAACAGGATATAACCACCTCTCCGGATATGCAAAAGGTATGCACAAGGGCAAAAAAATAAAACAGGGTGATGTCATTGGCTATGTTGGAGCTACAGGATATGCTACAGGTCCGCACCTTGACTTCCGTTTCTGGAAAAACGGGCACCTTATTAATCCGCTTAGGGTTGAAGCACCTCCTGTGGAACCCGTAAAAGAAGAAAACCTCGAGGCTTTCGAACAGGAAAAGAATAAATGGTTGAAAGAACTTCAAAATTAAGATATAGGCATTAACGAATAATTCTGAGTATGAAACCTCCATGATAAAATAAACATGATTATCACAAAAGGAAATGTTTATTTTATCATGGTAAGTTCCATATGACCTTTGAAAATTAAAAATAACCATATGAAAAAGTTTTTTAAGGTTTTTCTATCCATCATTCTAATCTTGATAGTCGCTGCAGTGATTTATTTTTTATTTCTGAAACCGGATAAAGCTCGTCTTTTTGATTATGTACCGGAGGATGCTTTTATAATGGTTTATACTGACGATTTTAAAGATAGCTGGAAAGAACTTAAAAGTTCAGATAGCTGGGAAATTATTCGACAACAGCGCTTAATGGATTCATCTTTGAAAAAAATAAATAAAATAGATTCTCTAATTAATGATAATCAGTTTGTTGATAAAGTTCTCTCAAATCATTCATTGCTCCTTTCTTTGCATCCGGTGGAGAAGGAGGGGCTCCAGGCATTATTTTACCTGGACTTGATGGAATTGTCTAAATTTCGCTTTTCTTATGATTTATTAGAAAAAAGGTTGTTTAAGGATTCAGATTTTAAAACCAGGAAGATAAATTTAAATGGCAATACTGTTTATGAGGTAACTAAAAATGATTCCCGTTATTTGTTGGGTATTCATGAAAACGTACTCTTCATAAGCAGTAGCGAAAAATTATTTCTGAAAGTTCTGGAAAAACAATATAATGACTGGAATCAAAGTGAAGATTTTATAACCCTGGATGAAAAATACAGAAAGCGGGGAGGAATGCATTTGTATGTTAATTTTTCACACATCAATGATGTGCTACAAACACAAAAGATGGATCCTGAAAATTATGCTCTTTGGGTTAATCCTTTACAATATGCAGTTTATAACATTGACTTTAAAGATGATATAGTCCACTTTAATGGCGGTATAAGTGCAAAACCCCATTCTCATGGTTATCTGAATGCCTTTAGTGATGTTGATATAGGAAGATCGGATGCTTATGAAATTATATCAGCTGATATTGCTACCTACAACTCTTACAACTTTAAGCAATTTAGCAGGTTTAATGAGAATTTAAAAAGAGAACTGGCAGCAATAGATAATAAAGCTTATTCAAATTATATTGAATCTTTCGATCAGATCGAGAAAAAATTTGATATTGATATCCAGGAGCACGTCTTTAACTGGATTGGAGAGGAAATAATTGTGGGAAAACTCAAACCTGAAATTGGTACCTCAGAAATGAGTGATGTATTTCTTGCAATTCGTGCCAGTAATATCAATACAGCTAAAGATATGATAGAGTTAATCAGAAAAAGGGTTTCAGATAAAACTCCATTGAAAATCAGTTCTAAGTCATACAAAGACCATGAAATCCAATATCTTGACATAAAAAATTTTTTTAAACTATTTGCCGGAAATCTTTTTGAGAATGAGGAAATGGACAGACCTTACTTTACCTATATAGACAACTATGTAGTATTCAGTAATTCGGTAAATAATTTGACCACCTTAATTGATCATGCGTCTGAGGGTAAAACACTTGAGTATTCGAAAACATTCGATGACGTGTTTCAAAATTTTCATAAGAGGGGAAATATTCAATTGTATATAAGCGCTTCTGAATTTTATGAATCAGTTTATTATCACGCGAATGCTTACATTCAGAAATTTTTAGAGGAATACAGGAATTTACTGTTATGTATTGATGCTATTGGTATCCAGATTAAACCGAAGGAAGAAGTGTATGAAAGCGAGATGAGAATCAAGGTCAATGCTAATAGACAAGAGTTTACTGATATAGCTGCTTTTGAGGGAAGAGCATCTAAGCCACAGAATGAGCTTGTTGAAAATCTTGAATTTAAAATTGATCTACAAGAATTGGATATCTCTGCTGATTCTACCGGGAAGATAAAAATATATTACCCGGATAGTACAATTTGGCATGAAGGCATTGTAGATAGAGGGGAACCGGATAAATTGTGGAGAGAATACTATGAATCAGGACGTATAAAATCATCTGTAATTTATAAGAAAGGGAAAGTTGATAATTATGCAGTTTTTTATTACGATAATCCTTCTAATACCATTATGATTAACGCTACGTTTAATCAGGATATGCTTATTAATGAATATCGGGAATTTTATAAAAATGGCCGGTTGAAAGCGCAAATTGACTATAAGCAAGGAAAACCGGAAGGGAAAGCACGATTTTATTATCCCAATGGGAATCTTAAAATTTCAGGGAAGTATAAAGAGGGCGAACGGAAAGGAAAGTGGGAATTTTATAATCAATTTGGGGAATTGATTAGAGAGAGAAGATTCTGAAAAACTGGAGTATAATTTTGGGTTATTTTATCTTTGAAAGTACAATTAATCTTAACAAATATGACACATATTGCAGTGTTTTGCGGTTCCAGCACAGGTAGGAGTAATTTCATAAAACAACAGGCAATGCAACTTGGCAAAGAATTGGCAGCGAGGAATATAGCATTGGTATATGGTGGAGCATCAATAGGACTAATGGGTGCTGTGGCAGATGGTGTTTTGAGTGAGGGAGGAAAGGTTATAGGAATTTTGCCGGAATTCTTGATCGCTAAGGAGATTGCGCATGAAAACCTTACTGAAATGATTTTAGTAAAAGATATGCATGAGAGGAAGGCTCGCATGAATGAACTTTCTGATGGAGTCATTGCATTGCCTGGTGGTTTTGGAACCATGGAAGAGTTGTTTGAGATGCTAACATGGGCACAGCTTGGTTTGCATAAAAAACCTGTTTCTATATTAAATCTTGATGGATTTTATGATCCGTTGATAGAACTTTTCGGGAAAATGGAAGAAAAAGGATTTCTCAGTGGCATTAACAGGAGAATGTTGCTGGTTGAGGAGAATATAGATGACTTATTAAATAAGATGGAAAAATATGTGGCTCCTGAAGTTGGGAAATGGCTTAATCGCTGATAAAAAAATGAAAATCTTCTCACTGTTTAGGATCATAAATATATTTTCAGTTGACAGATTAATTAATTTATTTGCATTGTATTTTTAATTGCTGTATAATTTCCACAAAAAATATGGCCTGGACAAAAAAACAAAACTCAATAATTGCTATAGTCGCTGTTACTTCATTTATGGGAACATTTTTGGTTTCTTCGATTAATATAGCTTTGCCTTCTATTGAAAAAAGTTTTGGGCTGGATGCAGTTAGGCTTAGTTGGGTAATAACTGCTTTTCTTCTTGGAACAGCTATGTTTCTTTTGCCTGTAGGCCGATTGGGAGATATTAAAGGTATCAGGAGATTCTTTAAAATTGGAGTGGTTATTTTTACATTATCATCATTGGTTTGTGGGCTGATTGATTCCGGTTTGGGGCTTATTCTCGCCAGATATGTCCAGGGTGTGGGCGCTGCTTTTACAAATACTACCGGACCAGCGATTCTTGTATCTGCGTTTTTATCTAAATACAGGGGGAGAGTGCTTGGTATTTCAGTGGCGGCAGTCTATCTTGGTCTGGCATTGGGGCCATTTGCAGGTGGGCTCCTGACTGAGTATCTTGGTTGGCGTTCGATATTTATTACCGCATTTGTACTTGGTGTGATTACCATCATTATTGCTTTTGTTTTTCTGGGAAAAGATAACCTTTCCCGGGATGCAGTTAAAAAAATAGATTTGAAAGGAACTGTTTTCTATATGCTTGGTCTTATAGCGTTAATTTATGGGGCTTCTAATATTCCCGCTGTAAATGGTTGGATAATGATAGGTATTGGTATTCTGACCCTGGGAATATTCTGGTTCCTTGAAAATCAATCATCAATGCCTGTAATAAATACTAAGCTTTATATGCATAACAGATTATTTGCATATTCCAATCTGGCTGCATTAATTAATTATAGCGCTACTTTTGCTATTGTTTTTTTATTGAGCCTGTTTTTGCAAAAGATTCAGGGATTTTCTCCAAGATATGCTGGAATGATACTGGTCGCTCAGCCTGCAGTGATGGCTTTTGTTTCGCCTATAGCAGGAAGACTTTCTGATCGCATTCAACCAAGATATCTTACTACTGCTGGAATGTCAATGTGTACATTGGGATTGGCATCTTTTGCATTTTTAACAGCATCAACTCCCGTTTGGGGTATTGTTTTTTTATTAATTTGGGTAGGATTGGGTTTTGCATTTTTTTCTTCTCCAAATATGAGTACGATTATGGGTTCAGTTGATAAAACTCAGTTTGGACTGGCTGCAGGCTCGGCAGCAACAATGAGAGTGCTTGGGCAAATTACCAGCATGACTATAGCTACTTTGTTTTTTGCAGGAATGTTTGAGGGTGAAGCGGTGGAATCGGTTTCTGATAAAATATTCCTGGAGGCTATGAAATGGGGGTTTTTAAGCTTTGCTCTAATTAGTGTGGTGGGTATCTATTTTTCATACAATCGTGGGTGTATGTCACGAACGGAGTAATTGTGTAAATCTGGAATATTACTAAAAGTAGTAATTTGGCGAGTATTCTGTTAAGCTTTGTAGGAGCGGCATTATTTTACTTCCAATTAATGCACGATTTTTCCTGGCCTGCGCGCGATTAGGCTGGAGATACTTTCCAATAGCTTCGGCTATTTGCCTTGCCGCATAATAAAATTTTACGAAAATTTTGAAAACGAAAAAAAATCCGCGGAAATCCCTCCCCTTGGTTATTCATTCCCTGTTGGAGGGGAATACGTTTTCGATACTCAGCCATTTATTTTTTCTATAGGGTTGCATTTGAGACTAAATACTCAGCAAGTCTCCAAAGATTAATTGCGCAGTTTACGAATCTGTTAATACGTTTTCAATAACTTGCGGGTAATATTTGTACTCGAGTTTATGAACCTTTTGAGCAATGTCTTCAGGTGTGTCTTCCTGGAGAACTTTGCATTTATATTGCTTTATTATCTGTCCTTCATCATAATTTTCATTAACATAATGTATAGTAATACCTGTTTCTTCCTCATTATGTTTTTTTACTGTTTCATGGACTTTCATTCCATACATGCCTTTACCACCATGTTTAGGGAGTAAGGCAGGGTGGATGTTTATAATTCGATTTGGGAAGGCATCTATTAAATGTTTTGGAATTAAAAGGAGAAAGCCAGCCAGTACAATTAAATCTATTTGATGATCACGGAGTATCTGTATGATTTTTTCTGTGTTGTATAGCTCATCTTTGGAGAACACAATATATGGAATTGACAGTTTTTCAGCCCTTTTGATTACATATGCATCTTTTTTGTTTGTGAGAATTAACTCAACTTTTATATATTTGTGTCCCTGAAAATATTGAGCAATATTTTCGGCATTAGTTCCTGAGCCGGAGGCAAAAATAGCGATCTTTCTCATTTTAAAGTCATTTTGGAAAAGAACAAATTTACTGAAATCAATTTAATTGTTTAAGAAAAATTGATTTAACAATAAAAAAATTATATTTGCTTGAAAAAATAATAGTTATTTTTTTGTTATATGAAAGGGAATTATATTTCTTTGCACTGTTTAAAAATTTAAATTATTAACTAAAACTTTAAAGCTATGGCAGATATCGCATCAAGAGTAAAAGCAATTATCGTTGATAAGTTAGGCGTAGAAGAAAATGAAGTTACAAACGACGCAAGCTTTACTAATGATTTAGGTGCCGATTCACTTGACACAGTAGAATTAATTATGGAATTTGAAAAAGAATTTAACATCTCTATTCCCGATGATCAAGCTGAAAATATAGGTACAGTAGGAGAAGCAGTTAAGTACATTGAAGAAAATGCACAATAAAGTTATAAACTTGTTTTAAATTTTGATTTATTATGGCATTCAAACGTGTTGTAGTTACAGGTCTAGGTGCCCTTACACCAATAGGAAATAATCTTGAAGAATATTGTAAAAATTTGATGGAGGGTGTTAGTGGATCGGATTGGATCACTCACTTCGATGCATCAAAATTTAAAACAAGATTTGCTTGTGAGGTAAAAAACTATGACCCCAAAGAGCACTTTGACAGAAAAGAACTACGTAAACTGGATTTATACGTGCAGTATGCAATGGTTGCTGTTAAAGAAGCTGTCGAAATCTCCGGTTTAGATCTGGAAAGCATAGATCGTAACAGGGCCGGTGTAATTTGGGGTTCAGGTATTGGTGGAATAAATACTTTTCTGAATGAAGTAAGGACATATGTTCAGGGCGATGGTACGCCAAAATTTAATCCCTTTTTCATTCCTAAAATGATTGCTGATATTGCGGCTGGCCATATTTCTATGAAATATGGATTAACAGGCCCCAATTTTAGCACTGTATCTGCTTGCGCCTCATCTTCACATGCAATAATTGATGCACTTAATTATATCCGGCTTGGAAAAGCGGATATTTTTGTAACAGGTGGTTCAGAGGCTGCTATAAATGAAGCTGGAATGGGTGGTTTTAATGCCATGCAAGCTATTTCAAGAAACAATGATGAGTATAAAACTGCTTCACGCCCATTTGATAAAACCCGTGATGGTTTTGTAATGGGAGAAGGTGGTGGAGCGTTGATTCTTGAAGAATATGAGCATGCTAAAAAGCGTGGCGCTACAATTTATGCCGAAGTTATTGGAGGAGGTATGTCTGCTGATGCTTATCACTTGACTGCCCCCCATCCTGAGGGTAAAGGCGCTAAAAATGTTATGATTAACGCTCTTAATGATGCAGGCCTGAATAAGGAGGAGATAGATTATATCAACGTTCATGGTACAGCAACTCCGGTTGGAGACGTTGCTGAAGTTAAAGGTATTAAGGAAGTTTTTGGTGAGCACGCATATAAAATGAATATTAGCTCAACGAAATCTATGATGGGGCACCTACTTGGAGCCGCAGGGGCTGTGGAGCTTATTGCAGCAATATGTGCTGTGAATAAAAGTATAATCCCACCCACAATTAACCATATAGAAGATGACCCTGAAGTAGATAGCAAAATGAACTTTACCTTTAATGAGGCACAGGGAAGGAATGTTGATGTTGCAATAAGCAATACATTCGGATTTGGAGGGCATAATGCCTCAGTTGTTATCAAAAAATTTAATAAGTAATTTGAGGATAATACATTTTATCAGAAATTACTTTTCGACAGAAAGAAAATTTTATCTTATTTTAAAGCAGGTTTTACACTACAGGCCTAAACAGTTAGGCCTGTTTAAACTTGCCTTAACTCACAAATCTGCTGCCAAAAAAATACATAACAGCCACTATGCTAACAACGAAAGACTGGAGTACTTAGGTGATTCAGTCTTGAATACAGTAATAGCAGATTTCCTTTATGAATACTATCCTAACAAAGGAGAGGGTTTTCTTACTAAAATGCGTTCAAAAATCGTTAGCAGGGAAACCCTCAATATAATTGCCCAAAAAATAGGACTCCAGAAAATAATATTTCAATCAGTTCAACAATATTCTGCCGGTAATATATTAGGAAATGCCTTCGAGGCTGTTATTGGCGCTATTTATTTAGATAGTGGCTTTGAAAAAACTAAAGTTTACATAAAAAATTATATCCTTGATCCTTATGTGGATTTTCAAGTTTATGAAAATTTAATTTTTGATTATAAAAGCCAGATCATTGAGTGGAGCCAGAAGAATGGAATGGAAGTAACTTTTGAAGATATTGAAAAAGATTTAGAAAAACTTAAACAACCTATATTTGTATCTAAAGTAAGAGTGTTTGATAAAATATTGGGCAGTGGAATAGGATATTCAAAAAAGGAAGCTCAGCAAGAAGCTGCTAAACAAGCTTTTGATATGTACGTGGAGTCTTAACTTCCTCTTTATATGTGCTTATGACAAAAAAAATTCATCGGTTAAAAAACTTGGAACCAGAGACTTTTAAAGTGATTTGTATTGCATCTCATGAGAATGATTACAAAGTGTCATGGTCGATAAATGAGAAACTTAAAATTATCCTGAAAAGACAAGAGAACCATAAGATCCCTATTTTAAAAACCGATAATTACCAGGAATTTCTTCATTATTCTTATGAGGATAATAATAGCCAGGTTAATTACCACCTGCTTGCCAATAAAAGCGAACAGGGATTTCTCATAAAAGATATGCCGAATATTGATTATTTTTTGAAAATTTCAGGGCATTTAGAAAATATTTCAGTACCTGAAGTTGTTCATTCATTGAAAGAAATACCAATTATTATGACTGCTTTTGAAATGGAAAATATTACAAGAGTTAAGCACAAAAGGTTATCTTTCTAAAAAAGTATAATTATGACATTAAATATTGATTTGTTAAAAAAAATAAGTGAAACACCAGGCGTTCCCGGGTTTGAGAAACACATTCGTAATCTTGTTGTAGAAGAGATTACCCCGCTTTTAGACGATGTGAGTATTGATAATATGGGGAATGTAATCGGCTTTAAAAAAGGAAATGGTGATAAAAAAGTTATGATAGCGGCTCATATGGACGAGATCGGTTTTATCGTCAACCATATTGATGAAAATGGATTTGTGCGTTTTATTCCTTTAGGAGGTTTTGACCCGAAAACACTTACTGCTCAAAGAGTGATTGTACATGGAGAAAAAAACTTGGTTGGAGTAATGGGGTCTAAACCTGTTCATGTGATGACGGATGAGGAGAAAAAAAAGGCTCCGAAGATTGACGATTACTTTATTGATTTGGGAATGAAAAAAGAAGAGGTTGAACAATACATTAGTGTTGGGAATCCAATAACCAGGGAAAGAGAACTTATTGAAATGGGCGATTGCGTAAATGGGAAATCATTGGATAATCGTGTGTCCGTCTTTCTATTGATTGAGGTTTTACAACAGTTGAAAGAGGAAAAATTGCCTTATGATTTATATGCTGTTTTTACAGTACAGGAAGAAGTCGGTATAAGAGGTTCACAGGTAGCTACCCAGGAAATACAACCTCATTTTGGTTTTGCCCTGGATACTACAATTGCATTTGATGTGCCTGGTTCGAAACCACACGAGAATGTTACAAAACTTGGAGAAGGTGTGGCAGTGAAAATTCTTGATTCATCAGCAATTGCTGACTACAGGATGGTGGAATATATCAAGAAGCAGGCTGAGGACAATAATATTAAATGGCAGCCTGAATTATTAGCCAAAGGAGGAACAGATACTGCTATGGTCCAACGGATGACGAAGTCAGGTTCAATTGCAGGTGCAATTTCAGTTCCAACAAGACATATTCATCAGGTTATTGAGACAATAAACAAAAATGATATAGCGGAAACTGAAAAATTACTTGTTCATTGCCTGCAAAATCTGGATAAATTTAATTGGCGTCACTAAAACAAAAAAAGGAACAAGTCAACTTGTTCCTTTTTTTAACCCTAAATTTTAATACTATGAAAAAACTAACCTGTTATTAGTTGACAAAAGTAACCTAAGATTCAGTTAACTCGGGTCAATAATTGTTAAATCATGTTAAAGGGTAGAGTACGAATCAAATTGATATTTAACTTTGTATAGTTATGAGTAAAAAAACTATCTGGTTTGTTACATTTGCTTTATCAGTCACTCTCCTTGGATTGTTCGTTATACAGGGATTGTGGATACGAAATGCTTTGCGTATCAACGAACAACAATTTAACCAACTGATAAATAAAACACTCGATAATGTAGTGAAACAGTTGGAAAAGAAGGAGATGGTTTATCAGATAGTGAATGAAATGGACCCTTATGAAACTAAAGATGAGGGAAATTCTGTTGTCAATTATCATTATAATAAAGTTAAACAAACAACATATTCTTTTTCACAATATAACCAGGATAAAGAAGTATTGAAAATAAATGATCCGGATTCTTTGAAGTACACCTTGGACCTTAATTACGTGGGTCCTCAATCCGGTGAAAAAAATCTTCAGTCTAAGCATGTTTTTGAAATTTCGGATAAGTTGAAAGAAGATTTTTTACGTGATCATCTCGAACCGGCTTTAAATGCTGATCTATCAGAAAAAAGGGTCTTTGTTGAGAATATAGTAAATAAGCTCGTGCAGGTGGATGTAGGCCTGGAAAATAGAGTAGATAAAGAGCTGTTGGATGAAACCTTAGAAAAAGAACTTACTGAAAATGGAATCGATCTGGATTATGAATTTGCCGCAGTAATAGACAGGGATAGTTTATTACTCAGTTCTGATGGTTTTCAGAATAATAATGAAGAAGTCACATATCATAGCAGGCTTTTCCCGAATGATGTTGTCCAAAAGGATAATTATCTGAAGGTATATTTACATGACAGAAATAAATATATATTTAAATCAATGGGCAAAATGATTGTGAGTTCCATAATCCTTTCTTTCATTATTGTTATCGGTTTTGCTGTTACTACCCACATTATGTTTAAACAAAAGCGCCTGTCAAAAATTAAGAATGACTTCGTAAATAATATGACCCATGAGTTAAAAACTCCAATATCTACTATTTCACTTGCTTCCCAGATGTTAAAAGATAATTCTATACCCGATTCATCAAAAAATTTGTCAAACATAGCAGGAATTATTGAAGACGAAACTAACAGACTGAGTGTGCAGGTTGAAAAAGTATTAAAAACAGCGCTTTTTGACAGAGGAAAAGTTAAAATTAAACCAAAAGAACTCAATTTGCATAATATTATTGATAATGTGGTAAAAAATTTTTATATTCAGGTTGAAAACCAAGGGGGAGAAATTAAGAAAGAACTTAATGCTGAAGATCCTATAGTTAAAGTTGATGAGGTACATTTCACCAATGTAATTTTTAATCTCCTGGATAATGCAGTAAAATACAGCAGGGAGAAACCTGAAATAATTGTAGAAACAATAAATAAAAACGGGGAATTGGTGGTTATAGTTGAGGATAAGGGTATAGGTATTAAGAAAAAAGATCAAAAGAAAATATTTGATCAGTTTTATAGAGTTCCAACAGGGAATCGTCATGATGTAAAAGGGTTCGGTCTTGGTTTGAATTATGTTAAAAAAATGGTGGAAGAACATGATGGAACTATTACCCTGGAAAGTGAATATAAAAAAGGTACAAGATTTGAAATTTTAATTCCAAATAATAATAATCAGAAAAAAAATGGAAAAAGAACCAGTTAATATTTTACTTGCCGAGGATGATGAAAATCTGGGCTCGTTACTTAAAGAATACCTGAATGCTAAAAACTATCACGCATCTTTATATCCAGATGGCGTTGAGGCTTTTGAAGGATTTAAAGCAAAAACTTTTGAACTTTGTATCATTGATATAATGATGCCTAAAATGGATGGGTTCACATTGGCAAGAAAAATAAGAAATATTGATTCAAAAATCCCATTTATATTTCTTACAGCAAAAACAATGAAAGAGGATGTCCTGGAGGGTTTTAGTATTGGAGCTGACGATTATATTACAAAGCCTTTCAGCATGGAAGAACTCATTTATAGGATTCAGGCAATTCTGAGGAGAACGCTTGATAATGGTTCTAAGCAACCTGAAGATAAAATATTTCAGATAGGTAAATACCAGTTTGATTCAAATAAACAGCTACTGACGATAGATCATCACTCCAAAAAATTAACCACTAAAGAATCAGAATTACTGAGGTTATTGTGTGAGAATAAAAATCGTATGCTTGATCGCAATTATGCTTTAAGAAGCATTTGGGAAGACGATAGCTATTTTAATGCAAGGAGTATGGATGTCTATATTACAAAACTGAGGAAATATCTAAAAAAAGATCCTGACGTTCAAATTCTTAATATTCACGGCAAAGGATATAAACTGATTTCTGATTAGTTGGGGCACTACTTTTTTCTTAAAATTTCAGGAATACCATGTGGTTGGTAAAGCCATATTATTTCCAGATAACATTAAATTTCTTTGGAGCATGTGAATTATTTCTGTTCATTACGCGTTTTTGATGATTTGAACCTGTAAATGCAAATCAGGATTTAATTACTAACCTGCAGACTTTCTTAGGACAGAGTCAATTTTTTACCCCCCAACCCCTAAACACAAGCGTATAGTTTTCCTGTCTGGTTTTTGCATAAGCACACATAACGTATTGTAAATTATTTGCCGGTTAAAAAAAAGCAATCCCGATTTCCTATTGAACCTGAAATCGGGATTGTAATATTAATTTTAATCAACAGTTTAAATTCCTATGATGAATAGCTTTTATCAGAAATTTTTCTAACGCTGCTATTGTTCACGCATCATCTGTTGTACTTTTTGCATCAGTTCCTGGTTAGACTGAACTGCCTGGTTTATTTCTGTGAATTTTTCTTCACTCATACCCAACTCCTCTAGAACTTTTCCTCTTTTCTCATCGAGTTTTACTTGTTTATCTTGAGCGAATTCTTGCATTTCATTGAATGCTTGTTCTTCTTCTTCAGTCATGTCAGCTTCTTGGCCTTGCTGCTGAGCCTGCATAATCTCCTGATACTTTTGTAAGTCAATATCAGGGTGTTCTTCAATTTTCTGGCTTATTTCCTCTTGTGCTTTTTTTTCGTCATTCTGAGTTTCTTGCAGCACCTTTACGAATATTTCCAGCTCTTCATCACTTACATCTTGCTGTTGATTTCCTCCTTGTTGAGGGTTTTGTCCATAAAGGCTCACAAATGACAAGATTAACGTTGCTGTAACAGTTAAACTGAATAAATTTTTTAATAGTTTCATAAAGCTAATAGTTTTTTTATTAAACATTTCTCACAACAAACATATGGATTAGTTTAACGTTAAGCAAATTACAATTGTTAAAAAAAATTAACTTGGGTTAATTTAACTTGCATTACCCTTTATGAAATAATTGCCAATGCCTGAATTTTATTGATTAAATCGTATTGTTTTTTGTCCTGTGGGTAAGGAAATTTTTTA
>JBKGZD010000015.1:0-27547 GCA_046545795.1 Bacteroidales bacterium
ACATGTCAGAGAAACAAAAAAGTATGTAACAAATTTAACAATTTCCTATGAAAGCAGGTTGTTATTTTTTGGTTTTGACACAGATTTAAATTAATAGCAGTATTTTTAAAAACCGGCTTTTTTCTATGTCTTTATACATTGAGCTGCAGATAGATATTGTATGTTTGATACCAAGAGGGAAATGGAGCGAAATAGCGAATACGTTTCATGTTTCACGTTTCAAATTCCAGTTGGTAAATTGAACATTGTTCCATCTGAAGCTTCCATGATAAAAAAAGCATTAATATCACAAACTGAAATGTTTATTTTATCATGGTAAGTTCCAAATTTTATAAATCATTCCCAATATTTTATAAATCATTTTTGGTGGTTTTATTGTTATTTGTAATGTAATTCAATTTATTGGTTATTATGCTAATCAAGCTTGGAAATATTTTACTCACTTTTTTGGTGGTTTGTACTACTACTGGAACGATAATCAATCAGCACTATTCTGAAGGAGAATTATATTCCTCATCATTTTTCTTGTCTCCGGATTCTTGTTGTAATAATAGCCAGGAGAAGACAGAGCATAAAGACTCCTGTCATGAAGTCTTAAACTATTATAAAGTAGAAGATTTTTTTCGTACTTCTGATCAGCTTATTATCCATGCACCATTTACTTTCCTGGAACAGGCAAATCAACTGACTGTTTTTCATTTTAAGCTAAATTTATTAGTACGGCCAATTTTTATTGAAACCCAAATTAATTCTTCTGTTATTAATACTTCTGAGTTTCTCCAGGTATTCCGACTTTGAAAAATATAGTGAATCCCCGTAACTTGTTTTTCTCTTCTATAAGTAATCAAGAACATTCTGATTAAACAATCACTTTAAAAAAGTATATATAATGCTCAATAGAATTATTAAATATTTTCTTGAAAACAGGCTTATAACGGTAATTCTTTTAATACTCTTGATTTTTTGGGGTATTATTGTTTCTCCATTTGAATGGAAATCGGACATATTACCTAATGATCCCGTTCCTGTGGATGCTATACCTAATCTTGGTGAAAACCAGCAAATTGTTTTTACAAAATGGATGGGGCGTTCGCCACAGGATATTGAAGACCAGATAACATATCCTCTGACAACAACTTTACTGGGAATTCCTGGTGTAAAGACTATCCGTAGTTCATCTATGTTTGGTTTTTCCAGTATATATGTAATTTTTGAGGATGATGTTGATTTTTACTGGAGTAGGACACGTATCCTGGAAAAGTTAAATTCATTGCCCCAGGATTTATTACCAGAAGGTGTTCAGCCATCTTTAGGACCTGATGCTACCGCATTAGGTCAGATATTTTGGTATACCCTGGAAGGAAGGGATGGTGATAATAATCCTGTTAATGCATGGGATTTGCAGGAATTAAGGTCTATTCAGGATTACTATGTTAAGTATGCCTTGTCTTCTGCTAAAGGAGTTTCTGAAGTGGCTTCTATTGGTGGATATGTTAAAGAGTACCAGATTGATGTTAAGCCGGAGGCGCTTAAAGCCTATGATGTGAGCCTTAAGGAGGTAATGCAAAGTGTTAAAAATTCCAATATTGATGTTGGAGCAGGAACTGTCGAGATTAATAAAGCAGAATATTTAGTTAGGGGGTTAGGATATATTAAAAACCTTGAAGACCTGGAAAATACGGTAGTTAAATCCTACGAGCACACCCCGGTTCGCCTTAAGGATATTGCTCATATCACCACTGGGCCTTCTTCCCGGCGAGGCATACTAGACAAGGGAGGTGCTGAAGGTGTTGGTGGAGTGGTTGTTTCTCGACATGGGGCTAATCCTGGCCAGGTGATAGACAATGTGAAAGATAAAATTAAAGAAATAGAGAGCGGCTTACCTTCAAAGGAATTGGAAAATGGCAAGACTGCACAGGTTAAAATTGTTCCTTTTTACGACCGGACAGAATTGATACAGGAGACTATAGGAACTTTGGAGGAGGCACTGACGTTGGAAATTCTTATAACTATTATTGTAGTTATAGTAATGGTCATGAATTTGAGAGCTTCAGTGCTGATTTCCGGGGTTCTTCCTATAGCTGTTCTTATGACATTTATTGCGATGAAATACATGAATGTAACAGCCAATATTGTGGCTTTATCTGGTATTGCTATTGCTATAGGTACTATGGTCGATATGGCGGTTGTGCTGGTGGAAAATATTATTCAACATATGGATAGGGCTTCAGAAAATGAATCGAGGCTTAAAGTAATTTATGCAGGGACAACTGAGGTTGCTACCGCCGTAATTACAGCTGTTCTTACAACAATTATTAGCTTTATCCCGGTTTTCACTATGCAGGGAGCTGAAGGGAAATTATTTATTCCCCTTGCTTATACGAAAACATTTGCATTAATAGCAGCCATTTTCGTTTCTATAATTATTATCCCCACACTCGCATATTTGTTCTTTTCATTTCGTAAGGGGGGCTTTAAAATCAGAAGGTTATTGCACGGGTTCGTTTTAATTGCAGGGATATTCATTGGAATTAATTATGCCGCATGGGCTGGTGTGATTATATTCTTGTTTGGAGTAATTAATTTCATTGCTACATATCTGAATAATAGCGATCAAAAATATGTACTTTGGGCAAATAATGGTCTTGCTGTCTTGGCAGTAGTTTTTATTCTTGCACGCGAATGGCTTCCTCTGGGCCCGGAACAAACGTTGTTCACCAACATATTTTTTGTGATTATTATTGTTGGTGTATTATTGGGGTTTTTCGCCTTTATCATTCGCCATTATCAGGCAATACTGAGTTGGAGCCTCAGGCATAAAAAGAAATTTTTATCAATACCTGTAGTTTTATTGATATTTGGTTTCGTTGTATGGTTGGGATTTTCAACTGTTTTTGGATTTGTTGCCAAGGGTTTTGACCTGGCAAATGTGAATATTAGGACAACAAATGTATGGAGTACTTTAACGCATAAATTTCCGGGTGTGGGAAAAGAATTTATGCCGGCCCTTGACGAGGGTTCTTTTCTGCTTATGCCCACTTCAATGCCTCATTCAGGGATAGAAGAAAATAAGAAGATTTTGCAGCATCTTGACAAGGCTGTTGCTTCTATACCTGAAGTGAAATCAGTGCTGGGGAAAGCGGGGCGTGTTGAATCTGCTTTAGACCCTGCTCCACTTTCCATGTTTGAAAATATTATCAATTATAAAAGTGAATATAAAACCGATGCTGATGGAAAGCGTATCAGGTTCAAAGTGAACGATGAAGGAGAGTTTGTACGGGATTCTGCAGGGAATCTTATACCAGATAAAAACGGGAAGTATTTCAGACAATGGAGAGACCATATAGAGTCACCAAATGATATATGGGATGAGATTGTGAAAGTGAGTAAGTACCCCGGCCTCACTTCTGCCCCTAAATTACAGCCAATTGAGACAAGACTGGTAATGCTCCAAAGTGGTATGAGGGCACCAATGGGGATTAAAGTATCGGGCCCTGATTTAGAGACAATAGAATCATTTGGAATGGAATTGGAAGAGTCTCTGAAACAAGTACAGGGTGTTAAGGAGGCTTCAGTATTTGCTGATAGAGTTGTAGGAAAGCCATATCTTGAAATTGATCTGAAAAGATCTCAAATGGCCAGATATGGACTATCAATTCAGCAAGTACAACGCTATATTGAGGTAGCTGTTGGAGGCATGCCCCTTACTTCAACCGTTGAAGGCAGAGAGCGTTATCCGGTGAGAGTTAGGTACCCCCGCGAATTGAGAGGGAATCCGGAGGCAATTAATGAGATTTTAATTCCTGCAGGAGATGGAGTTCAGATTCCATTAAAAGAGGTTGTGGATATTACTTATAAAAAGGGACCCCAGGCAATTAAAAGTGAAGATACATTTCTTGTTAGTTATGTAATTTTTGATAAAGAAGAAGGGGAGGCTGAGGTAGATGTAGTGAATAATGCTCAGCGCTTTATTGAGGATAAAATAGAGGATGGTGAATTACAGGTACCTGATGGAGTCAGCTATACGTTTACAGGGAATTATGAGAACCAGGTCAGGGCTGAAAAACGTTTGTCCTTTATTATGCCACTCGTTCTGTTGGTTATTTTTCTTATTCTCTATCTTCAGTTTAGGTCTGTGCCTACGACCCTGATGGTTTTCTCTGGAATTGCAATAGCTTTTGCAGGTGGATTTCTTATGATTTGGTTGTATGGCGAGCAATGGTTTATGGATATTAACTTTTTAGGGGCTAATATCAGGGAGCTGTTTCAGATGAAAACTGTGAACCTGAGTGTGGCTGTCTGGGTTGGCTTTATTGCTTTATTTGGTATTGCAACTGATGATGGAGTGGTGATGACAACTTATCTCCAGCAGACTTTTTCAAAAAATAAACCGGATGACATTAAATCCGTTAGAGCCGCTGTGGTGCAAGCAGGTAAAAGACGAATACGTCCCACCTTGATGACCACAGCCACAACTTTACTGGCGTTGCTTCCTATTCTCTCATCAACAGGCAGAGGGGCGGATGTGATGATACCAATGGCTATACCCGTATTTGGGGGTATGACTATTGAAGTTATTACACTGTTTGTGGTGCCTGTATTATACTCATACTGGCAAGAAAGAAAATTTAAATAGATTGATTCGATATGGTAAGGATATATAAATATATTTTGACAATTATACTTGGATTGGCTTCACTGGTTACAACCGCTCAGGAGGAACAACTTGAGACTTATTTACAGGAGGCCGGAGAAAACAATCCAGGGTTACAGGCTGCTTTTCAAGAATATTATGCGGCGCTGGAAAAGATAGCGCAGGCTAGTGCTTTACCAGACCCCCAACTCAGTTTTGGGATTTTTATAAAACCTGTGGAAACAAGACTTGGACCCCAGCAGTCTAAAATTTCTGTGTCTCAGATGTTCCCTTGGTTTGGAACACTCAGGGAACAGGAAAACGCTTTTGCCGAAAAGGCTAAGGTTAAGTACCAGTATTTTCTAAGTTTGAAAAATGAGCTGTATAAAGATGTGAAAGTAAAATACTTTGAGTTGTATAAAATGAGTAAAGCAGTCGAGATTATTACCCAGAATCTTGAAGTACTGAATTCGCTCAAAAAAATCACTGAGCGTAATTATGAAAGTGGAAAGTCTGAAATGGCAGATGTGCTACGATTAAAAGTAGATATCAGGGAACAGGAAAATAAGCTGGAAGATTTGAAATCACAACTGGAAACACTGAAAACCGATTTTAATTTGCTGTTGAACAGGGAAGAACAGCAAGATGTTTTTGTTCCTAAGGAATTGAGGCTGGATACTTTTAATATAAATTCCATGAGAGATTCTATCCGGGCTAATCCTAAGATTAATGCTTTTACTCATGAAGAAAAATCGTTGCAACATCAGTACGAGGTGGCAAAGAAGAAAGGATATCCTGACCTTTCTGTTGGGCTCGATTATGTTTTTGTAGGTGAGAGACAGGATATGGATGTTATGAATAGCGGGCAAAATGTTGTAATGCCTATGGTAGGGGTTAGTATTCCTATCAACAGGAACAAGTATAATTCAATGAAAAAGGAAAAACAGCATCAGTTGAATGCTGTACAATTTAATAAGCAAGAGCGTTTTAATCGGCTCAGAGCTGCCTACAAAAATGCGGAAGAGAAATACCGGGAAGGGATGAGGAATGTTGATTTATACAAAAAACAGGCTGAGGAGACCAGGCGCATATTTAAGCTGCTTGAAACTAATTATTCTTCTGACGGGAAAGACTTTTATGAGCTGCTTAAAACCCGGCTTATGGTTCTGGAGTATGAGCTGAAACTTGAGCAGGCAAAAGCAGCGCAAAATATAGCTGTTGCCAAACTTGAGTATTTAACCGGAACATATTCTGATTCCGGCCAGCCGGTCTCTCAATAATAAGTGGAATTTGAAAAGTTTTAATAATTTAAAATAATTGAACAAATGAAAGTTAAACGATCTGATATACTAAAAGGCACAGCAATGGTAATTATTGGATTACTATTGGGAGCTTTGTTATTTGGTCTTGGCGGTGAGGACCCAGAAGATAGTAAAACAACCGGGGAAGAAGTTCATGACAATGAGGATCACGGAGATGACTCTACAGAATATACGTGCTCTATGCACCCCCAAATTAGGGAAGATGAACCGGGTGATTGCCCAATCTGCGGAATGGAACTTATTCCTGCTGATGAAGAAGAATCAGAGCAAGAAGATCCCACTGAATTTACTCTGTCTGAAACGGCTGCAAAACTGGCTGAAATTCAAACCACCAGGGTAACTATGAGTATCCCTGAAAAACAGGTTCATTTAACTGGTAAAATTGTTGTTGATGAACGCAGGATAGCTTCACAACCAGTCCATTTTCCTGGAAGAATTGAAAAGCTTTATCTTAATTTTAAAGGTGAAAGGGTCTATAAAGAACAGAAACTTGCTGAGATCTATTCTCCAGAACTTATTTCTGCCCAGGAAGAACTTTTGGAGGCTTTAAAAAACAGAAGCCCGGATTCTGATATGGTTGAGGCAGCAAAGGATAAACTTAGGCAATGGAAATTGACCGAAGAACAAATAGATGAAATTATTCAGGAAAATGAAGTGAGAGAAGTGATGACAATTCGATCGGATACTGAAGGTATTGTACACGAAAAGCTTGTTAATACTGGTGATTATGTACAAAAAGGTGCTCTTTTGTACCAAATTGCAAGTCTGGACAGACTCTGGGTTATATTTGATGCTTACCAGGAAGATTTACAGTTTATTTCCCATGGCGACTCTATAGAGTTTAAGTTGTCATCTTTACCGGGAAAAGCTTTTCAGGCAACTGTTGAATTTGTTGATCCTGTCATGGATGGGAATAGCAGGATAGCCCGTATTCGTGCAGAAGTCAAAAATTCTTCAGGAAATCTGAAGCCAGGGATGTTTGTAGAAGGTGAAATTCAGGGTCGTGTTAAAAATGCTGAATCTGAAAAGATAACTGTTCCAAAAAGTGCTGTAATGTGGACTGGTAAACGCTCTGTGGTTTATTTAAAATCTGAAAAAGAAAATGTACCTTCTTATAAATTGCGAGAAGTAGTGCTTGGTCCATCCCTGGGAGAACAATATATTATAGAAAAAGGCCTGGAGGTAGATGATGAAATTGTTACGCATGGTGCCTTTGTTGTGGATGCCGCAGCTCAGTTAAAAGGTAAACCGAGTATGATGAATGAAGCTGGTGGAGACCCTCACAAAGGTCATGATCATGGAGAAATGAATGAAGAAACTCAGGAGCAGGAGGAATATTCTGAAAATAACACAACATCAAAGGATCTTGAATGGCCTGCTTCTGAAAAAGCCAAATACGATCGGATGGTACAGGCGTATATAAACTTAAAAAATAGGTTAGTTGAGGGAGAAACAGTAAACGAAGAAGCGGGAAAGATTTTATCTGCTGCAAAAGAAGTGGAAATGGGTAAATTTTCGCAGGAAGCTCATGTGCAGTGGATGAACCATTTTGATATTATTAAAGAAACTGCTACATCAATTAATGATGCTGACGATATTGAAGAACAACGCAATGATTTTATTGAACTATCTGAAGCAATGATTGAGTTGGTTAAGAATTTTAATACGCCGGAAACTGAAGAGAAATTGTTTGTTCAATTCTGTCCGATGGCTGACAATGATAAAGGAGCGTTCTGGATTAGCGAAGAGAATCAAATACGTAACCCCTATTTTGGTGATGCTATGCTGACGTGTGGTGAGGTTAAGGAAGAGCTGGAATAACCATGATTGAATTTGGGGTATTTGTAATATTATTTTGATGTTTTGACGGAGAGTAAAAAGATAGAGAATTAGGCCAGGTGTATAAACAGCGGATGCAAATATTCTAAAACAAAACTAAAATTATGTAAATGTCTGCAAAACTATATAACTGGATTGATGCAACTATTGAATGTGGTTTGCGTTTAGTATGTAAAGTATAATTTAGGTAAACAAGTACATTTTTCTTTCAATAAATTAAACAAATATTAAGTTTTTTTTGTTAATTTGCACTACCAATAAGGTAGGATTAATAGTATAAAATTTTAAAATTATGAAAAACAGAATTTTAAGAAGAATAATAGGATTGATGGCTGTTTTAGTCATCGTGGGTCCTACGTTACAGGCACAAAACCAAAAGAGCCTGAAATTATCTGACTTTAACCTCAAAATTGAAGGAACTTCCAGTTTGCATGACTGGGAAATGGAAGTCAACGAAGTTGAAGGTTACACTCAGACATTGTTTAACAGTCCAACTGTCGCTGGTATAGAGGATGCTGAGATTGTCGTTAAGGTTAAGAGTATAAAGAGTGACAAAAGCTTAATGAATAAAAAAACATACAATGCATTGAAAGCAGATGATTATTCTGAAATTTCATTTGAGATGCAAAGCGTCAATGATTTAAAATCTTCAGGAAGCCAGTTTTCCGGTAAAGCGCTTGGTGATTTGACAATTGCAGGAAAGAGTGAAAGGGTGCTTATCCCATTTAAAGGCAAAGTGAATAACAATGGTTCAGGCATTACTGTTTTGGGTGAATATTCACTGAATATGACTGAGTACGATGTAGAGCCACCAAAGGCTATGATGGGTTCAATTAAAACAGGAGAGGATGTTACCCTTGAATATGAATTTACATTTAAATAATAAATAAAAATTAAACAATCTAAAAACAGAATTATGAAGAAATTAGGATTATTGCTGAGTTTATTGATATTTTTTGGTTCTGCTGGGTTTAGCCAGCAAAATCAGTCAAACTCAAACGATGACGAAACAAAAGAAAGTAAGAAAAAATTACAGTATTTCAGACAACCTGGTTACCAGGGTTTAAATGTGTTTGAAACACCCAAAGAAACAGGGGTGGAATACGATGGTTTTGATGTTCGCATCGGAGGTGACTTTGCTCTTCAATTCCAGGGTTTAGACCATTCAAATGCAGATGGAGCTCCTGAATTAGCTCCTTTAGGTAGTGATATAAACTTACCTACTGCTAATTTAAATCTCGATGTTCAATTGCTGGAAGGAATGCGTATGCACTTGAGAACTTACTTGAGTTCAAGACACCACAATGAGACGTGGGTAAAGGGTGGATATCTGCAAGTTGACAAACTTAATTTTATCTCTGACGATTTTGCTGCGGGTATAATGGATATTACAACCCTGCGAGCTGGTGTGGATGAACCTAATTATGGAGATGCACATTTCAGAAGAACTGATAATGCAATGGCTATTTACAACCCTTTTGTGGGGAATTACATCATGGACGCATTCACAACCGAACCTTTTATTGAGGCGTATTTCCAGCCTAATGATTTTATAATCGGCGCTGGTATGACCAATGGTTACCTGAATCCAACGGCTAGTAAAGCAAACACACAGTTCGGAACTGGTGAGTATTTGGGAGAATCAGACATTGCCCCTACTTTCTATGGGAAGTTAGGATGGGATAGCCAGGTGAATGATATGCTAAGAGTTAGGTTAACTGGTTCTTTCTACTCAGCACAGGGAGCAGACAATGGTGATCACTTATATAATGGTGACAGAGCAGGCTCAAGGTATTACAATGTTTTTGATTACATTGCCGCCGACTCCACAGTAAGTTCTAATGACTTTAGCGGAAGGTTTAATCCCGGTTTTAGTAAAGAAACTGCATTGCAGTTTAATCCTTTCATAAAATATGGAAATGTGGAATTCTTTGGTGTTTTTGAACAAACAACCGGTAATAATGGTGCTGATGATCGCGAAGATGGAAAATATACACAGCTTGGAGCAGAACTTTTATACCGTTTCGGCTCATGGAGCCAGTTCTATATCGGTGGACGATACAACAGTGTTTCAGGACATGATGATTATGCCGAAGGAGAAACCAAACCCGACGAAAAGACAGTGAATAGACTGAATATTGGTGGTGGCTGGTTCATTACCGAAAATACACTGGTAAAACTTGAATATGTAAATCAGCAATATGATGATAATTTCAGGGGAACTTTTGCCGATCCCCAAGCTCCTACGAACCTTACTGAAGGTCAGTTCAGCGGAGTTGTAATGGAGGCAGTAATTGCTTTCTAAGATTTTTTTTCTGGTTATCCTGCAAGAATACTGGAATTTTTCCTGCAGGATAACCAGATTTTAATATAAGAGAAATTGATAATGAAAATTTTTACAATACATATTTTGCTGCTGCTTTTGGGTAACAGTTTCTTGTTTGCACAAAATGGAGAATCTCGTGAGGATAAATTGCTATATGTATTGGAATCGGTTAGCATAAAAGGCCGCACCAATGTTAATTCTTTTGAATTTATTTATGACAGTACAAAAGCGAAAAAGGTTGATATCGATAAAGATGCCAATTACCTGGAATCTGCCAGTGAAGAAGTAACCTTTGAATTACCGGTTCGTGCATTTGATAGTAAAAACCCTATTATGAACCGGGATTTCTATGAAATGTTAGAGGCAGGCGCACATCCTAAAATATTTGTCAGCATTAAGAAATCTGCTTTGAAGGATATAGCAGAAGGAAATCCATCTGATTCCATTGATATGAAACTCACTATTGTAGGAGTTACACGTGAAATTAAGGGAGGGTTTTCATCGCAAGAAAATTCGGATAAAGCAGTATTGCTGAAAGGATTAACAAAAATTAATTTAAAAAAATACCCCATTGAAATGCCAGGCAAAATGTTAGGCATCCTTAGCGTTGACGAGACAATATCCATTAATTTTGATGTTGTTGTCAAATAGTAAACCTTTTACCTTAATTATTTCCAGTATAAGAGTATAACCTGCTTTTAACTAACCTGAGATTATTAAATAAAATACTGCCGATCAGTGCTGGAATTCCCAGGTTGATAATCCATAGTGCCATACTGGCAATAACAATTCCACCAGTATTATTTGAGAATATGCTGAATGCAAAGGCTGTAACGCTACCGCGAATACCCAGGTCAGCTATAGATGAAAAGGGTGAAAATGTGATAATTAAATAGGTAAGACTTATACCACTGAAAGCATTTAGAATGTTAATATCGCTGCCGAAGAGGCGGATCAAAAGAAAAAACTGGCTTGAAAATATAATAAATTTGAACATTCCCAACCCATAAACTATAGCTAACTTTTTCCGGGAAAAATTTTGCAAATGAGTGAAGATGTGTTTTCTTCTTGCTAAAAATGAAAATTTCTTTAATTTTTCCACTATTAGCGGTAAATGGAAAACAGATAATGTAATTAGGGAAAAGACAAAGAGTGATAAATAAGTAAAAATTTCAATGTTTTTCATAAACTCTGCCTGTCCTAAAGAATATATGTAAAATAGGGACATTAACCCGAAAAGCGCCGTTACAGAAGTCTGAATTAAGCTACCAATACCAAAAGCAATCCATCCTTTTTTTTGATTTTCACGTTTCAATATTAAACTTCTGCCTCCTATTTCGCCTATTCTTTTTGGGGTTAACAGACCTACAGTAATGCCAATGATGACCCCGAACAGTGAACTCGCTATTGAGACCTTTTGAATATCCCGGGTTAGGATTTGCCACCTTACAGCTTCAATAAGCCAATTCATAAGCATTAGAGCAATTATTTCTATGAGAAGCACTGTATCTGTAATTTGCCAGTTGCTGAATATGTTATTCCCCGGTTGACTTACAAAAGATTCGATTTTATATAAAACAATTGCAAAAGATAAGGGTACAACCAATAGTTTAAGTATGCGGAAAAGGATTTCTTTCAAGGATTGGGGGGTGATTTTTCTGACTGACTTATTTGTAGGGATTGTGGCTATGTTTGTTTTATGTGGTATCACTAAATTTGATTTTATAATGTGTACAATATTCTGAAATTATTTTACGACCTTTACATGACAACAAATTTACCTATGACAGTCAAACCCAAAAAACATTTCGGGCAGCATTTTCTTTGGGATAAAAATATTGCCCGAAAGATAGTAAATTATTTTAAAGAAGAGGCTCCTCCTGGGAAAGTGTTGGAGATAGGCCCCGGCAAAGGAGTTTTGACTGAAATGTTACTGGAACATTTTGATAAAAATTTTTATGCTATTGAAATTGATAAAGAGTCTGTTTCATATCTGAATAATAAATATCCAAAGATAAAGGAATACCTGATGGAGAAAGATTTTTTAAAATTGGATATAGAAAAGCATTTTAGAGATGATGTTTCAATAATTGGAAACTTTCCATATAATATATCAAGCCAGATATTTTTTAAAATACTCGGGAGACGAGATAAAATACCATTTGTTGTGGGTATGCTCCAAAGAGAAGTTGCTGAAAGGATTGTTGCTCCCCCGGGTAGTAAAGTTTATGGTATTTTAAGCGTTTTGCTGCAGGCTTTTTATGAAGTTGAAATTTTATTTAATGTAGGACCCAAATCTTTCGCTCCTCCACCTAAAGTTAATTCATCCGTAGTATCTCTAAAAAGAAATAAAATAACGAATTTAAAATGCGATGAAGAGAAGTTTTTTAGAATCGTAAAGCAGGGATTTAACCAAAGAAGAAAAATTTTGCGTAATTCATTGAAAAGCTTTTTATTAAATTTGGAAATTGAAAGTAAATTGCTGGAAAAACGACCCGAACAACTTTCTGTTGATGATTTCGTAGAGTTAACAAAGCTTTTAAGTTGTAATAAGTAAAATATATAAAGAGTTGCTGTTATGAATTTTGAACTGACTAAAGAATTTATAGATGAACTGAAGGAGAAGATTGGCAACCATGATGAACAGGGAATTAAGAGGATAATAGAAGATCTACACCCTGCTGATGTTGCAAAGATTTATGATGAATTGAATATTGAGGAAGCACGGTTTGTTCATATTTTAATGGATAGTGAGAAAGCGGCTGAGGTGCTTGTTGAGCTGGAGCAGGACGATCGGCAAAGATTTCTTGAAGTCTTACCTGGTGATGTAATAGCCAAGCAAATTATTGACAAGCTTGATTCAGATGACGCAGCTGACGTTTTGGGAGAACTTTCCCTGGAAAAGAGGGAGGAAGTTCTTTCCTTCGTTGAAGATTTAGACCAGGCTGGGTATATAGTTGATCTACTCGGATATGATGAACATTCAGCAGGTGGATTGATGGCCAAAGAGTTGATTAATGTTAATGAAAACTGGAATATTACCACCTGTATAAAAGAAATTAGGAAACAAGCGGGACTTATAGATGAGGTATATTATGTATATGTTGTTGATGATGATAATAAACTGAAAGGAACCTTGTCATTAAAAAAATTATTAGTAACACCCAGTACAACTATCATTAAAGACATAATCAATACAGATGTTATCTCAGTGAAGACAGATACAGATTCTGAGGAGGTAGCTAACATAATGGATAGATACGACCTTGTAGTATTGCCTGTTACTGATTCCCTGGGGAGACTTGTGGGTAGAATTACGATTGATGACGTGGTTGATGTAATAAGAGAAGAAGCTGGGAAGGACTATCAAATGGTTTCTGGTATTTCTGAAAAGGTAGAACCCACTGATACAGCCCTTCAAATAACCAGAGCAAGAATACCCTGGCTATTCATTGGCTTGCTTGGCGGAATTCTGGGGGCTGTTATTATTAGTTTTTATGAAGAAGATTTGGGTATATACCCGGAGATGGCATTCTTTTTACCTTTAATTGCAGCTATGGGAGGTAATGTTGGGGTTCAGTCGACTTCAATTATTGTTCAGTCCTTGGCATATGGTACAGTAGGAGTTGGGGGTATAGGGAAAAAACTTCTGAAAGAATTAGGCGTAGCTTCTATCAATGGGTTGATACTTTCTTCGGTTATTTTTGTTTATAGCTTCTACACCAGTGACTCTTTTGCGCTTACATTAACTGTTAGTACGGCTCTTTTTTCGGTACTTATTTTTGCATCTATTTTTGGAACATTTGTTCCCTTATTGCTTAAAAAGTTTAAAGTTGACCCTGCGCTTGCAACCGGTCCTTTTATTACAACAGTGAATGATATATTGGGAGTTTTCATTTACCTGGTCATAGGAAGAGCTTTCTATGCTGCTTTTTAGTTAGTTTTGATTATCATCTTTTACAAAGTAAAATGAAGTATCAGATTATCCATACAATAAGAGAAAGAGAATTGGAATCAGGATGCCAATTATGGTTAACCATGCTCCACGTCCGGTAATTCCTTTTTTACCTTTTATTATAAACAGTCCTGTTACGGCTATGATGATAAGGCCTGCAGCGTAAATATCCGCAAACCATGTCCACCACTTCTTAGGGTTATAATGTAAATAGTTAACCTCGTAAAAGACCGGGCGTCGTTTGGTCTTTTCAAGCTTGCCCTCCCCGGACTCCATGTCTATTTCAATATTGCCATTATCGATAAAAATTTTTAAGGTATTGGCGCCAGAAAAGTAATAGTTTTTAAAATTGTCTTTATTGTCATGTTTTTCTAAAATATTGAGAACAAAGTCTTTGTCAATTTGTTCCTGGCTTTGGGGTATGTCATCTATAAGAATGTCTTTTGTATGAATTATATAACTTGGGTTCCAGTCGTCAATATGATTCAGTGCAATTCCCGATAGTGCATAAATGATTGTCATTCCAAAAAAGAAAAAGCCTAAATCCCTGTGTAATATCCGGTTAAGTTTTCTCAACTTCATACTAAACATTAATTTGAGATAATGAAAACGAAAATATCAAAAATTCACTAAGTTATTTTTGGGTCCAGTCTAAAAAGCCATATAGCCCCTAAATCCCCTAAAGTGTTATTTCTTTTCTATTTTATTACTTTCAAGCCAGTATTCAGAAATGTAGCCTTCTTCGGTACTATCTATCTTTGCTTGCATTTCTTTTATGAAATCTTCCGAAACTCCTTGTGTGTGGGATTCTTCGCTTTTTTCTGTTTCTTTTTCTTCTTCATGGTCTTCGCCCGCATGATGATCGTGAGATTCTTTATCTACTTCTCCTTTTCTAAGCTTATTGATATATTCCTGGTCAATTCTCTCTTCAACAAATTTTCCGCTAATAAGCATATTATTTCCTTCCAGTTCTTTCTGAAATTGCCCAATTTTTTTGCCTGCTCTAACTCTGAGTTTTTCTTCCGAATCCCCCTCTGATAAATGCAGACGTTTACCCCCATTTTGACAGATATGAGAAACCATACCTTCAACTTTAATTTCTTTGTCCAGGTATTTTTCCGGATTTTGCATAACCTGGGTTACGCTTAAGGCCTGCGTTTCTTCTTTTGTCTGTTTTTCTTGCTCTCCCGTATTGCAAGCATTAAATGCCATGATAGCAAAGATGGCTGCTAACCAAATTTGTTTTTTCATAATAGATAAAATTTAAGTTAATAAATGGTTTTGGTTTGTAATAACAAAAATGCATAATATTTTTTGATTATTAAAATGTTGTATTTATCGCTTCTACAGGATTTAATTTTGCTGCTGAACGTGCAGGTGCAAATCCACTAATTACTCCTATTACTGCAGAAATAAACAGGCCAAGAAGGATATTGCTCAGAGTTAAAGTTACTTTCAGGGATGTTAAATTACTTGCTATCAAGCTCCCTCCAAAAATTAGCAATAAACCAATGGCACCTCCTATAAGGGCAAGAATGATGGCTTCAAATAAAAATTGTGATAAAATAAAGTAATTTTTCGCTCCAATTGCTTTTTCTATTCCAATAATATGCGTCCGCTCCTTTACTGAGACAAACATAATATTTGCTATGCCAAACCCTCCAACTATTATGGAAAACCCACCTATTAACCACCCTGCAACATTAATAACTCCGAAAAGTTGATCAATACTTCCTGATATCATAGTGGCCTGGTTAATTGCAAAATTATCTTTTTCCGCAGGTTGCAAAGTACGAATAGCTCTCATTAGCCTCCTTGTTTCATATTTTAATTCCTGAACATGAATATTTTCATTGCTCTGAAGGATTATTGCCGGGTTTGCCTGTTCATTCCGAAAGCCAATAAATTTTTTACCATAGTTCAATGGGATTAAAACCAAATTATCCAAAGAACCACCGGCACCTATAATATCTTGTCCCTCTTTCTGAAAAACTCCTATAATCACCGTTTTGAACCCGGATATTTTTATTTCTTTGTTTATGGGTGACGTATTACCAAATAATTCTTCTGCGATTTTGGAACCTATTATTGTTATATTTTTTCCTTTTGTACTCTCCAGCTCAGAGAAGTATCTCCCTTCGCTTATGTTAAACGACCTGATTTTATAGAAATCATGAGTATATCCTGCAACCGTTGAATTTCTGATTGAACGATTTTGATAGGAAACATTCCTTTGCGTTTGTGCGGTAAAAACAACAGCTTCTGCAAGATTTATGTTTTTGTTTAAATATTCATATTCATCAAAAGCAGGTAAGGGACGATTTAGATATTCCCACCATGCATATTCTTCCCCAGGGGGAGGAGTCCATGGCCATTTCTGTACGTAAATAACATTGTCCCCTAAAGAGGAAAGGCTATCGCGAATTGTTCTTTCCAATGAATCAACAATCGTGAAGACGGATATAATTGCAAAGATCCCAATGGTAATACCAAATAAGGTCAAAAAGGTCCTAAGTTTGTTAATTTTTAAAGAATTTATAGCCGAAATGAAACTTTCTTTCAGGTTATGGAGTATCTTCATGTGGTTAATTATTGTTTTTTTGACCTTAATTAAGATTATATTATACGTACTGCATTTAAATTAATAAAAATATGAAATTAATACCGTTCATTCCGACTTAGATTAACTTTAATTTTTATAAAATTTTAAGTCAATCATAGATGCTGTCGGAGACAGAAATAATTTGTGAATTATTCACGTAAGTTTTATACAAAATTCAATAAAAATTTTATTATTCGCATATATAATATAGTAATTTTGGAGTTAATTTACAGGAATTATTTTCACAAATTAGTTAAGTTAATAATATAACAGAATATGAGCCATTTAAAAAAGATTCAAACTGCTTTAATTTCCGTTTACGATAAAGAAAACTTATTACCGGTTATAAAAAAACTTCAGGAGTTAGATGTTAAAATATTTTCTACAGGGGGAACTCAAAAATTCATAGAAAGGCAAAGTATTTCTGTGCATTCCGTAGAAGAACTAACGGGTTATCCCTCTATTCTTTCCGGGAGAGTAAAAACATTGCATCCCAAAGTGTTTGGAGGAATACTTGCAAGAAGTGACAAGGATTCTGATGAGCATGAGCTCAGGAAATATGAAATCCCTTCCGTTGATCTTGTAATAGTTGACCTGTATCCTTTCGAAGAAACTGTCAGGACAAATCCTTCAGAGTCTGAGGTTATTGAACAAATTGATATAGGAGGAATTTCATTGATCAGGGCAGCAGCAAAAAATTTCAGGGATGTTATGGTGGTGCCATCAAAAAATCAATATAACAAACTTATAGAAGTCCTTGAAAAGAATAATGGCGAAACAACTCTTGAAGAAAGGAAAGAGTTTGCGTGTGAGGCATTTAATATATCATCGCACTATGATACCGTTATTTTTAATTATTTTAATAAAGATGCGGGCTTAAATGTTTTCAAGCAGAGTTCATTACAGTCGGATGTTTTGAGATATGGAGAGAATCCTCATCAGAGAGGCGTTTTTTATGGAGACATGGAGGAAGTTTTGAATCAAATACATGGCAAACAAATTTCTTATAATAATTTACTGGATATCGATTCCGCTATTAGGTTAATCGTTGATTTTGACCCCAATACATTTGCAGTTATTAAGCATAATAACCCTTGTGGCTTGGCATCACGTTCTTCTTTAACAGATGCCTGGAAAGATGCGCTGGCTGGCGATCCAGTCTCAGCTTTTGGAGGAATATTGGTTGCTAACAATAAGGTGAATCTTCAAACTGCACAGGAAATTAATAAGCTGTTTTTTGAGGTAATCATTGCCCCGGCTTACGATTCAGACGCTCTGGATTTGTTGAAATCAAAGAAAAACAGGATTATACTGGAACAAAAGAGGATGAATTTACCTAAACAGGAATATCGCTCTATTCTTAACGGGACCTTGTTACAGGATAAAGACATTCGTACTGAGTATGAATCTGATTTAAAAACTGTAACAGATATAAAACCAGAGCCTGAGCAGGTTAAAGATTTGTTGTTTGCCAATAAGGTTGTAAAGCATTCAAAATCTAATGCAATCGTGCTGGTAAAGAATAGGCAGTTAGTGGGAATTGGAATGGGACAAACCTCAAGGGTAGATGCTTTGAGGCAGGCAATAGAAAAAGCAAAAGGTTTTGGCTTCGACTTAAATGGGGCAGTTATGGCATCTGATGCATTTTTTCCATTTAAAGATTCAGTGGAAATTGCATCTCAAAGTGGAATTAATGCTGTAATTCAACCTGGCGGATCGAAAAGAGACCAGGAATCTATTGACTTTTGCAATGAAAATAATATTGCAATGGTTTTCACAGGTGTCAGACATTTTAGACATTAATTAATTAACATTAAATTCAAAATTCAATGGGACTTTTTTCATTATTTACACAGGAATACGCGATAGACTTGGGAACTGCTAATACCATTATTATTTATAACGATAAAGTTGTTGTCGATGAACCTTCTATTGTTGCTATTGAACAAAGTACAGGCAAATTGGTGGCAATTGGTGAAAAAGCCAGGCAGATGCACGGGAAAACACATATGAATATAAAAACCGTCAGACCACTCAAAGATGGTGTAATAGCAGATTTTAATGCTGCGGAGCAGATGATTCGGGGAATGATTAAAATGGTTAATAAAAGAACTCAATTTTTTGCCCCTACTCTGCGTATGGTGGTCTGTATTCCTTCAGGCAGCACTGAAGTTGAAATTCGTGCTGTCCGTGATAGTTCAGAGCATGCTGGTGGGAGAGATGTTTATCTTATTTATGAACCGATGGCTGCTGCTATAGGTATGGGAATTGATGTTGAAGAACCTTCTGGAAGTATGGTAGTTGATATAGGTGGAGGTACTACTGAAGTTGCAGTTATAGCCCTGGGAGGTATTGTATGTAATAAATCAATTCGTATTGCTGGCGATTCGTTCACGGCAGATATTCAGTCATATATGAGGCATCAGCACAATATTAAAATTGGCGAAAGAACAGCTGAAGAAATAAAAATTAATGTTGGTTCTGCATTAACTGATCTTGAAAATCCCCCGGAGGATTTTCTTGTTAGAGGACCAAACCTTATGACGGCTATGCCAGTGGAGATTCCTATCTCATACCAGGAAATAGCACACTGTCTTGATAAATCTATTAATAAAGTTGAAACAGCGGTTCTTAGTGTGCTTGAACAAACCCCCCCTGAATTATACGGTGATATAGTGAATGAAGGCATTTATCTTACCGGTGGTGGTGCCTTGATGAGAGGACTGGATAAGCGGTTAACAGACAAAATTGGTATAAAATTTAATGTTGCTGATGATCCATTGCATGCCGTAGCCAGGGGAACCGGAATTGCACTTAAAAATGTGGAAAATTTCTCATTCTTAATGCGATAATTGAGTAGCCGGAGAAGCCATTATGCAAAGTTTACTAAGATTTTTACTGCGTTATTATTTTGTGTTTTTGTTTGTTCTCATTGAGACGTTGTCCATATCGATATTAGTAAACAATAACAATTACCAGAATTCAAAATTTGTGGGTTTTGCAAGAACATTATCCGGCGCTTTTTACCAGGAAATTAATAACATCAGGCAGTATGCTAATCTGAAAGAGGTAAATGAAAGATTAGCAGAAGAGAATATTAAACTGAGAAATTCTCTTGTTGGGGATGATGAACAACCAGAACAAATCCAGATAACATCACTTACCGATACAACCGGCGAGCAACAGTTTCATTATCTTCAAGCCAGGGTAATTAACAATTCTACTAATAAGCAACATAACTACATTACTCTGGATCAGGGTAGCAAAGATGGAATTGAACCAGAAATGGGAGTTGTTGCTGACGGAGGAATAGTAGGGGTTGTAGAAGGAGTGTCACAACATTTTTCAACAGTTATTTCTGTTCTCAATAGTGAGTTGAAAATAAGTGCAAAACACGAAAAAACAGGTTATTTTGGTTCCTTAAACTGGGGTGGGGATGATTACCGGTTTGTAAGACTGCAGGAAATCCCTTTGCATGCAAATCTTTCCAAAGGGGATAGTATTGTAACCTCTGGTTACTCAACCATTTTTCCAGAAGGAATATTAATAGGATTTGTTGAGAACTGGGAAGAAAAAGGAGGAAGTTTTAATGAAGTGACGGTTCGGCTTTCTTTAGATTTTAAAAAGCTTTCTCATGTTTATGTTATAAAAAATACTTTTGCGAACGAGCAAAAAGAAATTGAAGAAAAAACAATTCAATGATTAATTATCTACCTAAATATATTCTCAGTTTTGTAATTCTGGTGGCTCTCCAGGTGTTTGTACTTAATAATATTCAGTTAAACGGATATATCAACCCATATATTTATATCCTTTTTATCTTAACGCTGCCAAACGATATACCTAAATGGGCACTCTTGGTTTTAGCCTTTGTATTAGGGATTACAGTAGATTTGTTTACGCATACTTTAGGGATGCATAGCTCAGCAACAGTATTTATGGCATTTTTAAGACCCTTGGTTTTACAAGTCCTTGAGCCAAGAACCGGATACGATCCAGACAGCAAGCCTTCAATAGCCGATTATGGATTTAACTGGTTTTTTAATTATGCCGGAATATTAGTTCTGGTGCATCATATTTTTTTATTTTATATTGAAGTTTTTAAATTGTCATCCTTTTTTCAAACCCTTTCAAGGGCCCTGTTAAGTGCTGTTTTCTCTTTAGTCTTGATTTTGTTGATTAGAATTTTTATGAAACGGTAAAATAGAAAAACTTGTGGATACCCTTATAATCCGTAAAAATATTATTGCTTTTTTTACTATTGTTGTTGCAATTATTTATCTGGTGAGGTTATTTTCTATCCAGGTTATAGATACTTCTTACCGATTGTCTGCAAGCAACAACGTACTACGATATGTGCCTCAATATCCTGCAAGAGGATTAATATACGACAGAAATGGGGAGTTAATGGTATATAACGAAGCTGCGTATGATATTAATGTAACTCCTCAGCACCTTACTGCATTTGATACAACAGAATTTTGTAATTTATTGAATATTAGCAAAGAACATTTGAAGTTTGTCCTGGATTCAGCAAAAAGATATTCCTATTATCGTCCTTCAACTGTTATTAAGCAAATATCAGCCGAAACATATGCTGCTTTCCAGGAAAAACTCCACAGATTTCCGGGATTTTTCGTTCAACCCAGGACGAGAAGAAAATATTCAGAGCCAGTAGCGGCACATTTATTGGGGTATGTAGGCGAGGTCGGCAGAAATATTGTAGAGTCTGATGAATACTATAAGTCCGGGGATTATATTGGTGTTACAGGGATAGAACGGGAGTACGAGGAAGAATTGAAGGGGGAAAAAGGTGTTAAAGTTTATATGGTAGATGTTCATAACCGAATTAAAGGTTCCTACAGAGAAGGAAGGTATGACAGGAAAGCGGAGGTGGGTTCAGACATTGTTACAACCATCGACCTGGAGTTGCAGGAATATGCAGAGAAACTCATGAAGAATAAGATAGGAAGTATTGTTGCAATTGAACCTTCTACAGGTGAATTGTTGACATTAGCATCATCACCTGCTTATGATCCAGAATTGTTAGTAGGCAGAAATAGGAATAGAAATTTTGCCAGATTAAGTCAAGATACACTCCGTCCTTTATTTAACAGACCCTTGATGGCCTCTTATCCGCCCGGCTCAACCTTTAAGGTTATGAATGCCCTGGTTGGCTTACAAGAAGGTGTGATATCCAGAAGAACGACTCTTTCTTGCCATGGAGGATTTTATAGTGGAAATTTTCGGGTAAGATGCCATGATCATCCGTCTCCTGTTGATTTAGTAGAATCTATACAGGTTTCATGCAATACATTCTATAGTACTGCATTTCTCAGGATTCTGGAGGACGAGAAATTTTCGACAGTATCTGAAGCCTTTACAAATTGGCATAATCATGTTACATCATTTGGTTTAGGGAAAAAATTGAATATCGACTTACCCAATGAGCTTACTGGATTTATTCCGACAAAAGAATATTATGATCGTTTTTATGGTATGTCAAGATGGCGTTCTTTAATGCTTGTTTCTCTTGGAATAGGGCAGGGGGAGCTTGGAACAACACCTTTGCAAATGGCGAATATGACCGCTGCTATTGCTAACAGGGGGTATTATTACATACCGCATGCAGTCAGGTCAATCAAAGGTGAGCATACCATTGATGAAAGGTTAAAGGAAAAACAATACGTCTCGGTCGATTCCTCAAACTTTGAGCCTGTTATTGACGGAATGGATTTAGCCGTTAATGGGGAGCCTGGAAGTGGAAGTACAGCCCGGTCTGCTGCGATTGAGGGGATTACTGTATGCGGCAAGACCGGAACAGCACAAAATCCACATGGTGAAGACCATTCAATATTTATTGCTTTTGCTCCAAAAGATGACCCAAAAATTGCAGTTTCTGTTTATATTGAAAAAGGAGGTTATGGAGCTACTTATGCGGCTCCTGCTGCAAAACTTATTATTGAGAAATATTTGAACAGGGAAATTTCTGTCAAATGGTGGGAGGATTATGTTGTTAATGCTAATTTAATTGAGAACGATGAAAAGGAAGATTAATGTCTGGGTAAATATGGATTGGTTTACTATGATCCTGTACCTGACTCTTATTATAATTGGGTGGGTGACTATTTATTCTGCCGTTTATAATGAGGAACATCAGAGTATTTTTGATTTTTCTCAACGTTATGGTAAACAGATAATATGGATTGCTGCTGCCCTCCTTCTTGCTTTTTTTGTGGTAATTATTGAGTCGCATTTTTATTCATTTTTTGCATTCCCTTTGTATGCAATATTTATTTTTCTTTTAGTATTGGTGCTTTTTGCTGGCCATGAAGTACACGGGAGTAGAGCATGGTTGCAGTTTGGGAGTGTGCGCTTTCAACCTGCTGAATTTGCTAAAATTGGAACTGCTCTGTTCCTATCAAAATATTTAAGTAACTTGGATCTGACTTCAGCATCATTTAAAGAATATTTGAAGATTATCCTTCTTATAATATTCCCAACTTTATTGATTTCTGGTCAGGATGCAGGAACTGCCTTGGTTTTTCTTGCCTTTTTGCTTCCAGTTTATAGAGAGGGAATGTCTTCAGCAGCAATTCTGATTATTGTTTATGGAGCAATTATATTTATTTTTTCCTTTATGTTTGACCGGATTTATTTGGCTGTTGGAGCTGTCCTCCTGGCCCTTTTTATCCTGTTGTTTTTACATAGAAAATTAAAGTATGTATTATTGTCTTTGGGTTTAATTGTTTTGTTCACCGGCATATTTTTCTTGATTGATTATTTTGGAAATATTGAAATTTCACGTTTTTTAATGCTTTTAGGTGGCTTCCTTCCAGCAGCGCTTGTTTTACTTATTCTATCTTATTGGCATAAAATCAGGTATACATTCTTCCTGATGATATTTGTCCTGGGTTCGTTTGGAGTGATATATTCAATTGACTATGTTTTCGATAATCTGCTTGCCTCACATCAACAAGATAGGATATTGAACCTGTTAGGCCTGGAAGATAATCCACAAGGAACTGGCTATAATGTAAATCAATCGAAAATTGCAATTGGTTCGGGGGGACTTTATGGTAAGGGCTTTTTGCAGGGAACACAGACTAAATTCGATTTTGTTCCGGAGCAAAGCACTGATTTTATTTTCACTACAATTGGAGAAGAGTGGGGGTTTATTGGGGCATTTGTTTTTATGTCCCTTTATGTTATTTTGCTTTTACGAATTATTTATATTGCTGAAAGACAGAAATCAAACTTTAGCAGGATATTTGGGTATTGTGTTTTTGCTTTGCTGTTTTTCCATTTTGTTATTAATATAGGTATGACCATAGGACTTGCACCTGTTATTGGTATTCCACTCCCATTTATTAGTTATGGCGGCTCTTCATTATGGGCTTTTACAATTATGCTATTTATACTACTGAAGCTGGATGTTAACCGGTTGAAAGAACTGAAATAATTTTAGAATAAAAAAAACCTTTCGGACTGTTACCGAAAGGTTTTTTTTATATCTGGTATGTGAGTTTGAGTATTAACTCAGGCTGTTTACGTGGTTTTTTAATTTTGATTTCAGGTTAGAAGCTTTATTCTTATGAATAATATTCTTCTTGGCCATTTTGTCTACCATGGCAATTACTTTAGGATATTGTTCTTCAGCCTCACTCTTTTCTGTCGTGTCCCTTAATTTTTTCACTGCATTACGCATGGTTTTTGCATAATATTTGTTATGCAGCCTTTTCTTTTCTATTTGTCTAGCTCTTTTCTCAGCAGATTTGTGATTTGGCATTTCCTTACCCTGTTTTTTATTTAATAATTCATCAGCAGTCCGTAGGGGAATCGAACCCCTGTTACCAGGATGAAAACCTGGCGTCCTAACCCCTAGACGAACGGACCGTATTACAAAGAACCATTTTGATTATGGTGATGCAAAACTAATGCTTTTTATTTTTTCTGCAAATATATTCAAAAAAAAAATAAAAAAATCTTTTTGGACACAGGAGGCCAGATTAAATCCGGCTGGCGGAGGAAAGGGATTTAACACATTCAGATCACATACCTCTGCTTGCGTGCCCTTCTCTATGCTAAAACCTATGATGGAGAAGCTTAATTCATGGGTTAAATAACTGGTTATAGCAAAAAGTTTATTTATTTAATATTTAGATCAACAAATTTTGAGTTCATGCATCTTGCTACAGCCATGTAATTTGGTTTGAAAAAGATTTTATTCCCTACTTGATATTTTTGTTTTTGTTTTGAATTGATATTCTGCCCGAGGTCATATACTGTCATATCTGAGGTTGTACCAACAAAAGTCAGGTTTTTATCTTTTACTTCCACATCATTCACATCTACATCAAGCATTCCGAAGTCCAGAATTGCCCTGTATGTTTTTTCTTTTTCTGTATCTTCTTCCGGTATTGCTGTATGGCCTATATTCCCTTCTCCCATTACTCCATCTGGTGTGTTCCATTTTTCTTCCATTTCAAGAATGTTGGCTGTCAGGCTGAATGTATCTGTCGAGAGGTTATCAAACTTCTTGTCGTCCAGTGGGCTTGTTCCAAAAAACGCTGCTTCTCCAATTCTGAAATGGTTAATTGATTGGGGAACAAGTCTCTTTTTAACTAAGGGTAAGGTAATTGAACTGCCCCCGGAAATCAAGTCTATTTTGCGTTCAAACATTTCTTCCAGTAATTGTTTATACAGTCCCAGTTGCACAAGCTTGTCATATGTTGGCTCAATACCATACATGCATCCTAAGTTTGAACCAATTCCTATTATCTCTATGTTGGGCAGGTTAAATACCTTTTTATAGAATTCTACGATATTTTCTCTTACTACTCCTTCTCTTAATTCACCCAATTCAATAAATATGATAACCTTGTGTATCTTTTTTTGTTTTTTGGCTTCTTTGTTAAGTAATTCAATGGTATCTGCAGAAGTATTTACGGAAATATCCGCACATTCTACAATTCCTTTGGCTAGTTGTTTAGCCGGAGGTTTGATATATATTGTCTCTATATTTGGGTTTACTTTTTTTATATTTTTTAAGCTCGATAATCTTGATTCCCCTACAGAATGGAGCCTCTTTACAATATCGTCTGTTAATACCTTTTTTAAGAAATCAATATCACCAGAGAGAACTTTACTAACAAGGCTCCATTGTTTGTCATGTTTCTTAAGAAAGTTGTCTAACTTATATATGTTTTTTATGATGTTCTCTGTCTTTACTACAAGTTCTGCCATAATTGTTTTGTTTGAACCGGAATTATCCAGTAAACAGAATAATTCCGGTTTTTACGTTTTTGATTGAATTTACTTTGTCTAATAATAACCATGTGTTTCATGGGAATTATCATTTTGTCGCTGATTTTTTAATCTAACTGTTTTTTTGATAGCGCATTTCAGCATATTTATTCCTCATTCCCAGTCGTTCATATAGCCTTTTCGCGGGGTTGTCATATTCTACGTGCAATTTAATATCACCATCGGCCAGATCAAACGAACGTTTGCAGATTTCCCCGCCGAAACCTTTCCCTCTGTATTTAGCATCTACCGCTACATATACGAGTATATTCTCCGGAATATATCCGCTCATTCCGGTTTTATTCATTACAAGAGCGCCAACCAGGTTGTTTTCATAGTATGCAGCCAGTAAGAACCCACCTTTCCCTTCTGCATTGGAAAGAGCATAATCTATGGATTTTTCTATATCAGGTTTAGGGTCTCCAAATCGGTCGAGATGCTCATAAAGAAAATCTACAAGTTGCTTTTTTGTTAGGTCTCCGAAGTCTTCAGGTTTTCTAATTTCCTTAATGTCTAACATAGTTTTAATTTTAAGATTAGAGTTTTAAACATTATATGAAAACAAATTTTAAATTCCAAATGTTCTCCTTGGAATATTTATTTTTATCTTGATATTTTTGCGTAAAAATAAAATTAAAAATTGGAATCACATGGTACTATTTCCTTTGCATATTACAAATTTCAAGGTAGACGGCGGTGTAATGTTCGGTGTAGTGCCTAAAGCGATATGGCAGAAAAAATACCCCGCTGATGAAAATAATTTGTGCAATTGGGCTTTACGGTCACTTGTGGTTAGAACTCGTGACCGTGTAGTTTTGATTGATACGGGTTATGGCAATAAACAGGATGAGAAATTTTTCCGGCATACTTATCTGAATGGCGGAGATGGATTAATTTATGGTCTGCAAAAATATGGGTTGGGGGTTAACGATGTCACTGATGTAGTTTTAACCCATTTACATGCTGACCATTGCGGAGGAACAATACAGCATTCTGAGAATGGAGGCGGGTATGAACCAGTTTTTAAAAATGCGAAAGTATGGGTTAGCAAAGAACAGTGGGAGTGGGCCATAAACCCAAACATTAGAGAGAAAGATGCTTTTCTGGAAGAAAATATTCTGCCAATAAAAGAGTTAGGGCTTCTAAATTTGGTGGAGGATGAAAAGGAAATTATACCTGGTATTGAAGTGCGTTTTGTAAATGGACATACAAAGGGTCAAATATTACCGATTATTCACTACAACAGCAGGAAAATTGTTTTTGCTGCTGATTTAATACCTTCTGTTGCGCACATTCCACTTTTATACAACATGGCGTATGACCTGTTCCCGCTTGATACTATAAGGGAAAAAGAAGAAATATTGAAGGAGGCTTTAGAGAACGATTATGTGTTATTTTTTGAGCATGATGTTTATAATGAATGTTGCACTCTTACTAGTACGGAAAAAGGAATAAGAGCGAAAGAAACATTCCCGCTGGAAGCTATTGATAAGTAGTTCTGTGAGAGAAGACGTCAAGAAAGCTATAACAAAGGACTGTCAGCAAGTTGTCTATAAATACCTTT
>JBKGZD010000016.1:0-27374 GCA_046545795.1 Bacteroidales bacterium
CTATTCAAACTATCATTACAGCAGAATTTAAATTGTCAACATAGTTTCCTGCAATGTTTGTATTCAATTTTTTTTACTGTCCAACAATAATTTTCTGCTGAATAATTCCTTCTTCCCCTTTGATACGGATAATGTAAATTCCTTTTTCATAGGAATTCATATTTATTCTTTCTTTGTCAAAAGAATTCACTACCTTCTCATAAACCAGTTTACCAGAAATATCAATAATTCTGACATGTATTGACCCGGAAAATCCTTTATTTTCAAGAATAAGCTCATCTTCAACTGGATTAGGGTATACCCGTATTTTTGAATCAAGCTCATCATCAATACCCGTACTTTGATATTCTGTAGCGATATTTCCTTTTAAACCCGGCTCCAGGTAACAACTGTCCATAATATTGTACTCATATGCCTTAAAATAATAAACAGTTTGCCGGTTTAAACCCTCGACTTTTACAGAATCTCCTTCTCCATTATAAACAGTATAATAATCATCCCCCACAACACTTCCTTCTCCAAAGATACTATCTGCAGAATATCCCACACCAGAGACGGGTACTCCTTCTCCCCCGCTTCCTTCTCTGACAATCACCAGGATATTGTCTCCATCACCTCTGATCCATCTGGCAGTTATTGAACTATCTGAAACATTATCGAAAGTTATTTCAGAAGCTTGTTTATCAGGAGAATAACAACCTGTTGTTGCTTCTATCTCTTTTCCTGAAGAATATAACTCCCCATCAAACGACCAAAGCTTATAATAATATTTTGTATTGGTTTCCAGTGGAAAGTGAGTAAAGTTGCTATCTGCATTATCAAAATAAATTATTTCTCCGCCTTCTTCCAACTGATCACCATCACTATAATCCACAGAAACATCAGGTTCTCCAAACTCATTTGTATCAGACCATGCAATTAAAATTGAATCATTAGCAGAGTTAGGATTCCACTGAATATTTATACTGTCAGCATAAACAGAAGCCTCTATCTCAGATGGATTAGCAACTACCCCTTTAAGTGGAATCTCTGCTTCCCAGAGTCCTCTTCCATAGGTAGCCGCGAACATACGGCTGTTTTCCGGTTCAACATCATCATAATAAATATCAAGATCGTTTACTACAACATTGGGCAATCCAAGGTTTACGGGCTCCCAGTCATTATTGCCCACTCTTCGATATACGCCAACATCCATTCCGAGATATAGCTCTGTTGAATCAAAGTTGTATTTATTTTCTGCTATATCCAATGCTGGTAATTCCGGTAATCCAGTTGAAATATTATCCCAGGAATCTCCACCATCGACAGACTCATACACATTCTGATCATTATATCCTCCCAGAGATACCCATATTGTTTTGGGATCGTCATGTTTTATTGTTACTGAGACTATCTGGTTATTTGAAAGAGGCAGATTATTATCAATTTCCACCCAGTTCTCACCTCCATCATTGGTTTTCCACAATTCGTACAAACCGGCAACAAGAATGATGTCAGGATTTGATTCGGCAATTGCTATAGCCCTTATATCTGACTCTACATCAATCTCAGAAATCTTTTCCCATGTATCACCACGGTCGGTAGATTTAAAGAGGTCCTGGTAACCAGCATATATCGTTTTGTTATCTTGTGGGTGCATTTCAATAGGTGTAACCCATGCTCCGCTTAATGAATCTGAAGGAGTTATAGACACAGAACTTCCCCAGTTGTTTGTTGTTCTTGTTAATTCTCCATATGGAAAAGTTCCATATTGAACATCCGAGTTCGTATAATCTATCATACAGTCCATTCCATCACCACCTTGCACATCTTGCCAGTTGCCTTGATTATACAATTTTGTGCCGTTGTCCTGCAAACCATTAATCACAATATTTGAATCTGTTTGTGCAGTTGCACAACGGTAAATTTGGCTGATGACCATACCATCTGTATAATCTTCCCAGGACTCTCCGAAATCAGTTGTAGAATAAATACCACCGTCATTGCCTTCGAACAATTCTGAAGTTCCATTTCTGAATACCATACAATGCTTATCAGCATGAACAGCAGGTACTTCATCTCCATACCAGTGGTTGATAATCTCCCAGGATTCTCCCCCATCTTCAGAGAACCATGTATTCACACCGCCAACGTATAATGTATCTGCAAAATTCGGATCTGCAGCTATAGTCAAATCATACCATCCTTGTCCACCGCTGTCAGAACCGTCAGATTCCCAACCCAGTAAATTTTTACTGTCATATGTCTTCGAATAAGACTCACCGCTGTCATCAGAACGATATATACCTTCAAGGCCTGATAAAGTATTCGATACTACTGCATATACAATTTCCGGATCATCAGGTGTAACAGCCAGTTCTATTCTATTACTTGTAATCGATTCAATTTCTGTCCAGTTTTCACCTGCATCTGACGATTTGTAAATTTTACAAGGATTGTTGTTCGTTGAACCGTACATTACATTTGGATCCCCGGGTTTAAATTCCATATCAATCAGAGCAGTATCCGATATTTTATTCCAATTCTCCCCTCTGTCTGTTGTTTTGTAGACACCTTTATTTGTTGAGGCATATATTGTACTGTCGTTTGGATGGAGTAAAAGACGTGTTGTTAAAACCCCCTCTTTGACAGAGAATGAAAGTGATTCTTCCCATGAATCCCCTCCGTCAGTTGATTTTAAAACCCCCACACTCCTGTTATCCCATGCATCTCTATCGCCGGTTGCTATAAATAATGTCTTAGATTCACTATAATCCTGCATAACAACAATATCACTAACACCTATAACGGTGTGATCATCATTTTGAACTGTCCATGTTTCTCCTCCGTCCGAAGTTTTCCATAAACCACCAGAAGGAGCACCCACCCAATAAATATTATCGTCTTCAGGATGAAAGGCCACACTGTTTATGCGTCCAATGCCATGATAACCGCTCATAGAACTACTGGTTCCGAGATTTTTCCATTCTAAGCCTTCACTTTTAAGCTTAGTCTTCTTTTTCATTTGATACTGTTTGTATACTTCGTAGGCAGATACACCCGGGAACTCACCTGTTTCGGGATCTATCCTGACTTCCCAAAACCATTCCCATCTTTTAAACTGTTTCCATCCGCCTGCTTTTCTCTTCTCTCCATCTTCAACAATATAACCATCCTGAACATCTTTGTCTTCCCAATAATTATAAAATGATTCCTGGATATCATAAAATGTAGGTTCACTCTTCTTTTTAGTCTTTAAATTATCTATCCATGGTTGTGCAAAAGAACTCTGGATAAAAAAAATTGCCAGCGCCACTAAACATAATTTTTTCATAATTCAAGTGTTTTTTACTATATTAAATCAATGAATACAAAAATCCTCTCAAAGCGGTTTTCATAAATTTTATCTTTCTTCTGTTTTTTCAAGGATTGTAAATTGCTCATTTATGGTATTAAGTTTTTTGCTATCCGTTGTATAATACATAATTTTTACCCTATACAATCCTGAACCAACTCTCTCTCGTATTGTTTCAGGGATTCCTTTCTCATTTTTTTCACCACACCATTCTTCATATTGGTCCCACTGGATTATAAATTCGCCATCTGGCACCAACAACTGCTTTTCTGGGGGAGGAGGACATGACGCACCACATGGACAATAACGAGTCCTAACCTTATTCCACTTATTTTCTCCTCTTTTTTCAAACCGGGGACGCATAGGGTCATAAATAAAAAGTGTATCACCACTGTTGTTTTTAACCTGTATTTTTATGGTTTTTCCAGGTTCATATTCTTCCCTGAGATTTATGGCTATTTTCTCTTTACTTTTTTCACTTTGCCCGGAAGTTCTGAATAAAGAACACGAAGACATAAAGAGGTATACGAAAATAACTGAAAAAGCTAATATTTTCATATGGTTATTTTTTTAATTTTCCAATGCCATATGGAACTTACCATGATAAAATAAACATTTCCTTTTGTAATAATCATGTTTATTTTTATCATGAATGTTTCATAGCTATTAGAATAAATGGTAATATTAAGGCAGGTTGGCAAGATACAAAAATATATACTAAATTTTGCTTTAACAAGGCTTAATTATCATTATTTTTGTCATAATGACCACTGTTAAAAACATGGAACTATATCTTGATTACAATGCCACGACCCCTATAGATACCGAAGTTGCGGAAGCAATGAAACCATATCTTCAGCAGTACTTTGGAAATCCGTCCAGTGCACATAATTTTGGTAAGGAAACAAAAAAAGCCATTGAAAAAAGCAGAAGACAAGTAGCTAAACTTCTTCACTGCGAGCCACATGAAATAATTTTCACCAGTGGCGGGACTGAATCTAACAATTATGCAATTAAAGGAATTGCATTTAATAATAAACACAGAGGTAATCATATTATCACATCACAAATTGAACATCCTGCTGTAACGGAGGTATGTAAATACCTTGAAAAACAAGGATTCGAAATAACCTATCTTCCTGTAGACCAATATGGATCAATTCAGCTGCCAGAATTAAAAAGAGCTATAAAAAGCAACACTATTCTGATAAGCATAATGCATGCCAATAATGAAATAGGGACAATTCAACCTGTTAATGATATAGGGACTATCGCTAAAAATAATAAAATAATATTCCATACAGATGCTGCCCAAAGCGCCGGAAAAATTCCCTTAAATGTAAAACAAGCCAATGTCGATTTACTATCAATCGCCGGACATAAACTTTATGCTCCAAAGGGGATAGGTGCGCTATTTGTAAGGGATGGCATCCAACTTGAAAAACTCATTCATGGAGCGGATCATGAAAGAAATATGAGAGCGGGGACTGAGAATGTTCTGGAAATTGCCGGACTAGGCAAAGCCTGTGAAACAGCATCTCGTGATATGGAAGTGAATAAGGAAAATATGAAAAAAACCCGCGACCACCTTTATAATATTTTATCAAAAAGATTAGCAAACATAAAGCTAAACGGTCATCCCAGGAATAGACTTCCTAACACTCTCTCCTTAAGTTTCAAAGGAATAGAAGCCAATCATATAGTTAACGAACTAAACAGGCAGGGAATTGCAGTCTCAGCAGGAGCAGCTTGCCATACAGAAGAAATACAAATTTCTCATGTATTAGAAGCCATCGGACTTGAAATAGAATATGCAATGGGAACCATCAGATTGTCAACGGGAAAATACACATCCCTGAAAGAAACAGAACAAGCTGCAGATATTATAACAGACATCATCAATAAATTTCGAAGCCCAGACCTGCACGCAACCGTCTCAAACAATAAGCGATACAATTTAACTGAATTCACCCATGGTATGGGATGTGCCTGCAAAATGAGACCACAAGAACTGGAGAAAATTTTAGCCAAAATTCCAATTCACAACGATCCCAATATCCTTATAGACACAAAAACCTCTGACGATGCAGCAGTGTACAAAATTTCCAGCGAAACCGCGATAGTCCAAACATTAGACTTCTTCACTCCTATAGTTGACGATGCATATACTTTTGGTGCTATTGCTGCTACTAATGCTTTAAGTGATATTTATGCAATGGGAGCAAAACCAATTTTCGGCTTAAACATTGTTGGCTTTCCTTCTTCCAGATTACCTGCGCATATCCTGGAGGATATACTTCGCGGCGCCTCAGATGTAGCGGAAAAAGCTGGAATAAGCATCATTGGAGGACATACCATAGAAGACATAGAACCAAAATATGGTCTTGCTGTAACCGGTATTGTTCATCCTGATAAAATTCTCAGCAACGGAAATGCCAGGGAAGGAGATATATTAATACTAACCAAACCCATAGGAACAGGAATTCTCTCTACTGCAGTTAAAAGAGGTCTTGTTAAGGAAAATACAATTAATGAGTTAAACAAGGTAATGACAACCCTTAACAATGTTGCAGGAGACATCATCAAAAAATATCCTGTTTCCGCATGTACTGATGTAACAGGTTTTGGTTTACTTGGACACCTCTCAGAAATGGTGAAAGCCTCAGATACCGGAGCTGAAATATATGCAAACAAGGTTCCCCTGATTCAAGAAACTCAGGAATTTGCCGGAGCAAATACTATCCCGGGTGGAACTTACGATAACATGGCATACTTAAAAGATACGCTTCTATGGGAAGAAGATATCCCTGAATTTAAAAAACTGATTCTTTGTGATGCCCAAACCTCCGGAGGATTACTCATAGCTCTTCCTGAAAAATACAAAGACACTATATTAAACCAATTTCAGCATAACGGCATCGAAAAAGCTACATTCATTGGAAAGTTTATCAAAAAAGGAGAACAAAAAATTCGAATCAAAAACCTATAATAAATTAACATATGGAAAGATGGTCATTAACGAATAAATATGCACTGATAACCGGAGGTACAAAAGGAATTGGGAAATCAACAGCCCTGGAATTCCTGAACCTTGGAGCTAAGGTATGTATTATTTCAAGAAACAAAAAAGATATTGAAGAATTAACAAAAGGGTATAAAAACCTCATTGGTATACAGGCTGATCTTAGCAAGGTCAGCGAATATTCCAGGGTGATGGAATTTGTATCAGAACATTACCCGCATCTAAACATTCTTGTAAATAATGTAGGTCTGAATATTAGAAAGAAAACAACCGAATATAATGCAGAGGAATACGAAATGATCATGAACACCAATTTACGTTCAACCTTCGAATTAAGCAAGATGGCAAAGCCTTTGCTTGAAAAATCGAAAGATGGCTGCATCGTAAATGTATCTTCTGTAGCGGGGCAAAAGCACCTCCGGACAGGTTCAATCTATGGTATGACAAAAGCGGCCATGATTCAACTAACAAAAAACCTTGCCTGCGAATGGGCTAAAGAAAATATACGTGTTAATGCTGTCGCCCCCTGGTATATAAAAACACCCCTTGCAGAAACTGTACTTAAAGACAAAAAATATCGGGATGAAGTATTATCCAGGACTCCTATGGAAAAAATTGGAGATCCTGAGGATGTAGCCGGCACCATTGCGTTTCTGTGCATGCCTGCAGCAAAATATATTACAGGTCAATGTATTAGTATAGACGGTGGATTTACCATCTATGGCTTTTAATCACAAAAAATACAAATATCAAACTAATCTCGCTTCAAATGCCCCACCAGGTTTTTAATAGTCCCTATTTCAATATATGAAGCTCCATATCCCCGGCCAAAGTTACCTGCTAATACTACCAGTAAATCATTATCCTCAAAACTATGGTTTTCCTGAAAACGATTTATCGCATATAATAAAAATTCATGAGATGTTTCCCTGGGTTCCATGTAATCAGTTACCACTCCATATGACAGCTGTAACTCACGCATTGTTCTCTTCGAATAACATTGTGCAAAAATAGGCTTAGCACCTCTATAAGCAGAGATACTACGTATAGTTCGTCCTGAAGTTGAATCTGCAACAATTGCTTTTGCTTCGAGATTGATTGAAGCTTCTGCTGCAGACTTACAGAGAAAATCGGATACTTTGTTATTAATCACCCTAATAGGTATATCGTTGAAAGGTTCCTTGGAGTTCTCGACTTCTTTAGCCACTGTTGCCATAGTGCGGAGAGATTCAACCGGGTACTTCCCATTAGCTGTTTCACCGCTCAGCATTACAGCATCGGCCTGGCTGTAAATAGCGCTTGCAATATCATTTACTTCCGCCCTGGTAGGCCTGGGATTATTAATCATAGAATGAAGCATTTGCGTAGCAATAATTACTGGCTTTCTATAATCAATACATTTGTTTATCAACATTTTTTGTATACCGGGAATTTTCTCATAGGGTATTTCAATTGCTAAATCCCCCCTTGCAACCATTATACCATAAGCAACCTCAAGAATTTCATCAATACTATCAACACCTTCCTGGTTTTCAATTTTAGCAATTATCTTAGCATCACTATTTTCCTGGTCCAGAATTTTCTGAACAGCCAACACATCATCTTTGGACCTTACAAAAGAATGAGCTATAAAATCGATATCATATTGAGCGGCTAACTTAATAAACTTTTTATCTTTCTCGCTTACAGAAGGTAAATTGACACTAACATTCGGGGTATTAACACTTTTTCGAGGCTTTATTATACCTGAATTCAAAACTTTACAACGGAGGACATTTCCTTTCTTTTCAATTACACTTAGCTCTATCTCACCGTCATCAATCAGGAATGTACTTCCTTCCTCCATATCTTCAGCAAAACCAGGATAAGTAACATATACCTTATTCCCAAAAGATTGTGCACCTGGATTTCCTTCAATTTCTATTTCGTCATCTTTCCTAACTTCAATATCATGAGGAGAATTTACCGTACGAACCTCAGGACCTTTCGTATCAATTAGCAAGGCAATACGGTCTGATACCTGACGTACATTATTGATAACCTTTAATGTATCCTCAGGCTCTTGATGTGCCGTATTCATGCGGACAACATTCATTCCTTCATTGTAAAGTTTCCGGATGAAGTTAACATCACATTGTCTGTCCGAAATGGTTGCTACAATTTTTGTTTTTTGCATTAATTTATAATTTAATATTTTTCCTTCTGCGTTTGAATAAATCTCAGTCCTTCAATTGCCAGGCGATATCCATCCAGTCCAAAACCAATAATTGAACCGCTGCATTTAGGGGCTATCAGTGAGGTATGTCTAAACTCCTCCCTGTCGTATATATTGGAAATATGTACCTCAACAACAGGAATTTTAATAGCTGTTATAGCGTCGCGTATGGCAACTGAGGTATGAGTATAGGCTCCGGCATTCAGGACAATACCATTAGTTTGGTTTGCTGCTTCCTGCAGCTTGTTTACAATTTCTCCTTCTACATTAGATTGGTAATAAGAAAACTCAAAATCTTTAAAAAGTTCTTTTAATAGTTTTATATAGTCTTCAAATTTAATATTCCCGTAAATGTCTTTCTCTCTTTGGCCAATAAGATTCAGGTTCGGTCCGTTGATAATCTGTACCTTCATTACAATTTTTTTATGAATTGAAAATTTCTCTCTTCGATTTTAGTATTTTTGCAACACTCTGAATTGCTTTTTTACAAAGCTTAGTTTACTTAATTATGTAACTGAATTTTGTAAATTTAGTATAAACAAAAATAATATTTACATCACTATTTTTCGTTAATCTTATTAGAAAAATAAGATAATTTTAATTCTCCATAAACCATTAAAACTTTAAAACATCATGAGTACGTGGGAAATAACAATAAAAGACTTTATCAATTTTCTGCGGCTCGAAAGATCCCTTTCCAATAATTCCGTGGAAGCTTATTTCAATGATGTCAAAAAATTTCATGAGTATCTCAAATCTAAAAAATTAACATTACACCCAAGTGATATAACCCATGAGCACATCAGGGATTTTATTCACTGGATAAATGAGCTGGGTATGAGTGAATCCAGTCAATCCAGAATAATATCAGGTATTAAATCATACTTTAAGTATCTTCTCATGGAAAACCACATAGAATCTGATCCCTCTGAATTATTAGAAGCACCAAGGAAAGGACTTAAACTACCGGAAGTTCTTACAACTGACGAAGTTGACAGGCTTATTGGAACAATTGACTTAAGTCAGCCTGAGGGTCAAAGGAATAAAGCTATAGTCGAAACCTTGTATAGTTGTGGTTTGCGGGTAAGCGAATTAACCAATCTGAAACTATCCAATCTGTACTTTTCAAAAGGCTTTATAAAAGTTACGGGGAAAGGGAAAAAACAACGACAGGTACCCATTAGCAATAAAGCAATGAAGGAAATAGAAAATTACTTGCCATACAGAAACCAACTGAAGATCGATAAAAATGCGGAGGATATATTATTTCTGAACCGAAGGGGTAAACAACTTACCAGGGTAATGATATACAATATTATCAACCAGCTTGCCATAAAAGCCAACATAAAGAAAAAAATCAGTCCCCACACTTTAAGACATTCATTTGCCACGCATTTAATTGATGGAGGAGCTGATTTACGGGCCATACAAGAAATGCTCGGCCATGAATCAATTATTACCACAGAAATTTACACCCATCTTGATCAAAATTATTTACGAAGTACAATCATTGAGCACCATCCACGAGCTTAACCCAATCGTTTTCCCGTCTTAAAATTTATTATACTGAATTTTCCCTTCGCTTTAATCTTAACGCCAACAATAAAATCTTTCTTTGTGATTAAACCTCTTTAATGAATGATACATCAAAAAGAAGATTAACAAACACTGAATTTCTTGAAGCTATTACCTATAAAAATACATTAAAATAAATACAGAAAGCTTTATTAATGGATTAGCTCAAAAGTGTTCACGAATTATTGCTATCTCTGCCATAAAACTATAATACTGTTAACATAAAAATCATAACTGATGAACAAACAAAACCTATTAGCTTTACTTTTGACCTTTTTATTTTTTGGTAGTTTATCCGCCCAAAATTCAAAGGAACAAGCAGAACTAACCATCGAAAAAATTATGCAAGATCCTATTGAATGGGTTGGTAGCCTGCCGGATGATATATACTGGGGGCAGGATAATAAAACAATTTACTTTAAATGGAACCCCAAAGGGAAACCAGTAAAACCTTTATACAAAATAATCCCCGGGGAAAGCACAAAACCCATAAAGGTGAGCCATGAGGAAAAAACTAAATTGCCACCGGAATCAGCAAAAAAGAATAAGGCTGAAAGTAAAATGACATACAGCGAAAATGGAAAGTTGTTATTATATCATATCAAGGATAAAACAACAAAAGTTTTATTACATACAGACCAGAATATTCATTCACCCAATTTCACACATAGTGACAAGGGAATTACTTTTATGATGGATGGTAGTTTCTTTGAGCTAAATCTTGCAAATAAAAGTTTAAAGCAACTTGTAAATTTCAAAGCAGAAAAAGAGCCAAATGGCAAAAGTGAAAAATCTGATAAAGAACAGTGGTTACAGGACCAACAAATGGAAATGTTTGAAGTAATAAAACGAAGGCACAAAAACAAGGTGTACAGAGATAGTTTAGAAAAGGAAGAATTGGAGCGACCTAAAACGATATTTACCAATGGTGCATATGCAAGAAATATTAAATTAAGTCCGTGCGAAAGGTATATCACTTATAACCTCTACAAAAGAGGGAATAGCAAAAATACAAAAGTACCCCATTATGTTGATCAAAGCGGGTATCTTAATATTGAAAATGCAAGATCAAAAGTAGGAGGAAACCAGGGAAATTATACAATGCACATATATGACAAAAGAGAAGATACAGTCTACAGTGTAATGACAGAAAATATTCCAGGGATAACAGAACGTGGTAAATATTTAGAAGAATACCAGAATAAAGTTAATAATGATCAGCCCAGGGAAACGCATGTATATGGTCCTCACTGGTCAGATGACGGAAGAAAAGCTTTTGTAACAATCCGCTCAGAGGATAACAAAGACCGCTGGATAGCTCTTCTGGATATTTCTTCAGGAAAACCGGAAATTCTGAACAGACAAAGAGATGAAGCCTGGATTGCAGGACCCGGAATAGGTCGATCAGGATGGGGAGAGCAAACCGGCTGGTTACCCGACAACAAACATATATGGTATCAATCCGAAGCATCAGGATATTCTCACCTTTATATACAAAACATTAAGACAAAAGAGATAAAAGCATTAACTAAAGGCAAATTTGAAGTCTATAACCCAAAAATTTCAAATGACAACCAGAATTGGTACTTTACAGCCAACAAAGTGCATTCAGGTGAGAGACATTTCTATAAAATGTCTCTGATGGGAGGAAAAATGGAACGTCTGACTTTCAGGGAAGGGCGTAATGACGTAACCCTCTCACCAGATGAAAGGTACATGGCCATACGTTATTCTTATGCAAATGAACCCTGGGAATTATATTTCAAAAAAAATACACCTGAAGAAGAATCACAAAAGTTAACAAATTCACTAACTGAAGATTTTCAGGAATATGACTGGAAAGAACCACAATTCATAACTTTCCAGGCAGAAGACGGGGCCAGTGTTCCGGCAAGATTATATAAACCTGAAACAACAGAAAAATCAAATGGTGCAGCAGTTATATTCGTTCATGGAGCAGGTTACAAGCAAAATGCCCATAAGTGGTGGAGTAGCTATTTCAGGGAATATATGTTTCATAACCTTCTTGTAGATCAAGGCTACACTGTACTTGACATAGACTACCGGGGAAGCGCAGGCTATGGACAAAGCTGGAGAACATCCATTTACAGGCACATGGGAGGTAAAGATTTATCAGATCATATAGACGGAGGAGAGTATCTTATTGACAAACACAACATTTCTGCTGATAAAATTGGCATTTATGGTGGTTCATACGGAGGCTTTATAACTCTTATGGGGCTTTTCAAACACCCTGGTTTTTTCGGTGCCGGTGCTGCATTGAGAGCTGTAACTGACTGGGCACATTATAATCATGGCTACACCTCTAATATTCTTAATACACCAACAACAGACAGCCTCGCATACCGGAGAAGTTCACCTATCTATTTTGCCGAGGGACTTAGCGACCCTTTACTTATATGCCACGGAATGGTGGATGATAATGTTCAGTTCCAAGATGTTGTAAGACTTACCCAACGACTTATAGAACTTGGAAAAGAAAATTGGGAATTGGCAGTTTACCCCGTTGAAAGGCATAGTTTCAGAGAACCGGAAAGCTGGACAGATGAATATAAAAGAATTTATAAATTATTTGAAGAGAATTTGAGAGATAAACACTGATAGAAAAAAAAGCTGTGTGAAATAGTATAAAGTCACACAGCTTTTTTTATCCAACAGACAATATCTTAAAATCCTAACTTATCTGCTATTTCTTCAGGTAATGCATCTTTATGGATCATGATATCCATTGTTTTATATCTAACGAATGCCTCTGAAGCATATAAATACCCATCATAAATATGGTCTTTATCCGACCATGAATTCTTTACTTTGTAATATTTGGTACCATTTTGATCTTTAGCTATGCCGGTAATATGCATACCATGATCGTCAGTCGTTTTCCAATTATTAAAAGCTTCCTGTCTCATTTCCTGGGTGATTTTCTTTTCATTAACAGGCTCTTCAAAACTATACATCATCTCTTCTTTTTCTTCCTCAGTGAGGTCTTCCCATTTTGATTGTTCCGTACCCGTCATGTCTTCAATATCTTCTGAAGGCACGATAGCTACACCGTTTTTCCATGAAAAGCCCTTCTCACTGACATCTGAAGCCCATGCTACGGTGTATCCACTTTCAATTGCATGATCAATAACTTCAATGAGTTCATCTACCGGAACGTTATATACCTCTCCGTATGCCCAGTTATCTGGTACTTCCAGGATAAACTTTGAATAAAACGGGTGGTGTGTATAAGAACTGAGCTCAATGTAATCATCCGGGTTAATTCCAACATATTCAGAAGCAAATGATTCCGGTGTATATTCTTTTCCTTCAAAAGTAAATTTTTCAGGCTTTTCTCCCATATAAGTATCCAGTAATTTATTAAACCCATCATGCCAAACAGGAGTCAATTTTTTATTCTTATTCTCCATCACTTCGTCAACATACCCTTTTAAAACTGCATCAAATTCACCATGAACATGTTTATCCTCTCCGTATTCCAAACCATCATAAACACTTTCCGGTACAATACCGTATTCTTTAATCATATTTGTCACATCGTGAAATGCTCCTCCTCCGGCAAAATTCAAATGCCCATGGAAACGTACATATTTTTCTGCTTTATCCGAATATGCATTACGTACAATCCACATTTCGGATAAATCAACTGCTTCTTTGCCCATTCTTATCATTTCCGATTCTAAAAGCGATATTCCTGAAAAGCTCCAGCAAGTACCCGACCGGTATTGATTCTTGACAGAAGTGGCAGGCAACTCCTCTACCGTTGTAAATTCATAACCCGTCTCTTCATCTTGTGCAAATGACGGAGCCGTTATCAGAAGGGTTATTAAAAACAGTAAAGTGTAAAGATTGTGTTTTTTCATAGTTCAATTATTTTGGTTTAAAATACAAATATTCTAAAAAAATTCTTATTATCATAATACAATTGTTGGACATCAACCAAAAAATAAATAGTTTTGAAAATTCTTTAACTATTTAAATTATGGAATTTAAACCTTCAGAATTAATCCTCAATGAAGACGGAAGTATTTTCCATCTCAAACTAAAACCCGGTGAAATTGCTAATGATATATTACTTGTAGGAGATCCGGGTAGAGTAGATCTGATTGCAGGTTTTTTTGAATCGATTGAAGTAAATAAACACAACAGAGAGTTTAAAACAGTAACCGGGACTTATAAAGGCAAACGCATTACCGTAATTTCTTCCGGTATAGGTACTGACAATATAGATATAGTCGTAAATGAACTGGATGCTATAACCAATATAGATACCGGGCAAAGAAACGTCAAAAAGCAACACACCCCCTTAAATTTTATAAGAGTTGGCACATCAGGCGCCATACAAGAGAATATTCCGGTAGGTTCTTTTGTTGTATCTGAAAAATCAATAGGATTTGATAATCTTTTACATTTCTATTCCATAGACACGGGTAATGAAGATATGACAAAAGCCTTAAAAAAACACTTACATTGGAATGAAGAACTTCCGTTTCCATATATTGTTGATGCTGAAAAAAATTTATACGAAAGCTTTCATAAAACATCAAAATATATTTCCGGAGTAAACATTTCTTCTCCAGGCTTTTATGGACCACAAGGCAGAAAATTAAGAATCCCGCATTCAGATAACGCACTAAATAATAAAATTGAGAGTTTTCAATATAACAAAATGAAAATTACAAACTACGAGATGGAAAGTTCTGCAATTTATAGTCTTTCTAAATCTCTTGGTCATAATGCATTGACAGTTTGCGCTATCATTGCGAACAGAATAACTAAAGATTTCGCAGGAGATTATAAACATATTATAAAAAATTTAGTAAAAGAAGTACTGGAAATAACTGTTAACAAGTAATTCTGTGGAAGACTTAAAATATAACGACATTCAAGCTTTATTGAAGCTGGTAGACGACCCGGACGAAACCATATACCAAATCGTTCATAAAAAACTAATACGACAGGGGTCGCGAATTATCCCGGTTTTAGAAAAAAGCTGGGAACAGACCTTTGACAGCAAAATGCAGGACAGACTTGAATTTATTATACAGGAAATTCAACAGAATTCTACTAAATATCAATTAGAAAATTGGTTCAATAAAGAAAAGGACGATTTATTCAAAGGAGCCTTTCTGATTGCAAAACATCAATATCCTAACCTTAGTTTCGAATATTATGACAAGTTATTGAATGAAATCGAAAGGGATATATGGCTTGAAATCAATGAAAATCTAACTGCACTGGAAAAAGTCAGAATCATTAATTATGTATTTTTCCAGGTTTATCAATTTACAAGTAATACTTCAAATTTTTACGCCCCACAAAATAACTATATCAATCATGTCTTAGATACCAGGAAAGGAAACCCTATAACATTAGGAATTCTTTACTCAATTATAGCACAACGTGTTGATATTCCAATCTATGGGGTTAATCTTCCAAAAAACTTTATTGTTGCCTATAAAAATGAATATGCTCAGTCAGATGATACCAATCATCAAATTCTTTTTTATGTTAATCCATATAATAAGGGTGATATTCTGAGCAAAAAAGAAATTGAGCATTTCATTAAACAACAGAAGCTGAAACCTCAAAAAGAATATTATGTCCCATGCAGTAATGTTCAAATTTTAAAAAGGTTAATAAATAATTTAATACTTGCATATGATAAGTTGGGGTATCCGGATAAGATAGAAGAATTCAGCAAATTGTACAGAATCCTTTCAAAATAGGAATAAAAAATGGGAAAAATAAAAAACTTGTCATTTTTATTTCCTCACTCCTACATGCCAAGATGGATAATCATGCTCATGGATCTGGCAATATGCATGATTGCTATTTCAGGTTCCTATTTCATATTTGACAACTTTAACCAGGAATCCGCAAACTTAGAATATGAATTCAGTTTCATATTACTTTTTGTTCTTTTAATTCGTTCGGTTACATTCATAATCTTTCGTACATATGCAAATATTATCAGGTACACAAGTGCAAAAGATACCGAAAGAATAATGATGGTAGTATTTACCGGCAGTATTATCTTTTTACTATTTAATTTCATCAGTTATTATTTCATAAACCACTCATTCATAGTTCCTTACCCGCTACTTATCATTGACTTTCTTGCCACTGTATTTATGATGACAGTTTCCCGCCTTGTAGTAAAATCATTGTATCACGAACTTTACAACCCCAACAGGGACAAAACCAATGTAATAATACTTGGAGCAGATGAATTTGAAGCTATTACGAAAAGAACTTTAGACAGGGATGCCGGAACCAAGCATAAAGTAATTGCTTTTTTTGAAGATGATGAATCCCGGATAGGAAAGAACTTAGAAAACATTACAATCTACAGTATCAAAAGCCTCCCTGTTTTCCTTCAAAAATATGATGTCGAAAAGCTGATTATTGCTAAAAAAAATATTGATACTTCCTTAAAAACAAAAATCATTGAAGATGCTATAAGTGCGAATGTTTCAGTCCTGTCAGTACCCAATATTAGCAAATGGATTAATGGAGAGCTGAGTTTTAATCAGATAAAAAATATAAAAATTGAAGATTTGCTGGAACGAAAGCCAATAGTGCTGGATGAGAAACAAATTAAAAGGCAAATTCTTAATAAGGTAATTTTAGTAACGGGAGCAGCGGGTTCCGTAGGAAGTGAAATTGTCAAGCAGCTCATCCGTTATAAGCCAAATAAAATTATACTTTTTGACCAGGCTGAAACCGCTCTATATAATCTGGAAATGGATTTAACTGAACATTATTATTTTCATGATTTTGAAATTGTAGTTGGCAATATTTCAGATCAATCCAGGCTTAACCATCTTTTTATGACATATAACCCCTCAATTGTTTACCATGCAGCAGCCTACAAACATGTCCCCATGATGGAAAACAATCCCGCTGAAGCAGTAAAAACCAATATCGTAGGTACAAAATTCCTGGCGATTACCGCGGACGCTTATAATGTAGAACAGTTCGTAATGATATCCACGGATAAAGCAGTCAATCCAACAAATGTAATGGGTGCATCGAAAAGGATAGCTGAGATGTTTATCCAGTCATTTAATAATAACAGCCATACCAACTTTGTTACAACACGCTTTGGTAATGTCCTTGGTTCAAATGGTTCAGTTATCCTTAGATTTCAGAAACAAATTGATGAAGGTGGTCCTATTACCATAACACATCCTGAAGTAACCAGGTACTTTATGACAATACAGGAAGCTTGTCAGCTGGTTTTAGAAGCAGGAGCCATGAGCCGGGGAGGAGAAATATATCTGTTTGATATGGGGCAATCCGTGAAAATTATTGACCTGGCAAAAAAAATGATAAGTTTATCCGGCTTAGAAATCGGCAAAGATATTCAGCTTCATTTTACAGGGTTACGCCCCGGAGAAAAGCTCAAGGAAGAATTACTAAATGATAAAGAAAACTGTATACCAACTTATCATTCAAAAATATTAATCGCTAAAGTCAGGGAAAATCATTTTGACATAATTCAAAACGAAATCAATGAGTTAGAAATACTCACAAGTACAAACAATTATTCGAAAATTGTGAGAAAAATGAAGGAGATGGTACCTGAATTTATAAGTCGAAATTCTGTATTTGAAAAAATCGATTTGCAAATACAGGAAAAAGGAACAATCAAAAAAACATTAAACAACTAAAAGATAAATTTCTACTTTAGTTTAGACACGTTGCCATTCTCATCAAGAATATATTTTTCATTGCTTTCCGGACAAACTGCAATATTATTTTCATCAAACTTCAATCTGTGTCCGTATTCGCTCATCCAACCTGCGTGACGACCCGGATTTCCTAAAATTAAAGCATAAGGTAATACATCCTTAGTAACCACTGCTCCAGCTCCAATAAATGCATACTCTCCAATTGTGTTTCCACAAATAATTGTGGCATTCGCCCCTATTGAAGCTCCTTTTTTTACCAATGTCGTTTCATATTTATCCCTTCGCACAATTTCGCTTCTTGGATTTGAAATGTTGGTAAAAACCATTGAAGGACCCAAAAAGACATCATCCTCGCAAATGACTCCTGTATAAATCGAAACATTGTTCTGCACTTTAACATTATCACCCAGGACTACATCCGGTGAAACAACAACATTTTGTCCGAACTTACATTTTCTCCCTATTTTGGCCCCGGTCATTATATGAGAAAAGTGCCATATTTTAGTTCCTTCGCCTATTGTACAGCCCTCATCTATTACTGCTGTTTCGTGTGCAAAATATTCCATACTTCAGGGTATTAATTAAAAAAATTATGAATTGTTTGTGTGATGTATTCCATCTGTCTCTCATCAAGTTCAGTATGCATAGGAAGAGAAAGCACAGTCTTAGCAAGATGCTCAGACACCTCCAGATTTCCCTGAGACCTTCCCTCTCCTTTGTATGCTTCTTGCAGGTGCATCGGTACAGGATAATATATCATCGAAGGTATCTCTTTTTCTTTTAAATAAGCTTTCAACTCATCCCTTAGATGCTCAGTTTTGAGTTTTATCGTATATTGATGAAAACTATGTGATGACCAGGTTACTCTTTTGGGAGTGATGATTTCTGAAATATTTGATAAGGCATCATCATAGAAATCTGCCGCTTCTCTCCTCTTTTGATTGTATTCATCAAGAAATTTTAGTTTAACATTAAGAACTGCAGCCTGTAGTGTATCCAACCGGGAATTAATGCCTACTTCAGAATGATAATATTTTTTTTGTGAACCATGATTCGAGATGGCTTTTATCCTGGTTGCCAAGGCGGCATTATTAGTGTAGATCGCTCCACCATCACCGAAACAGCCAAGATTTTTAGAAGGAAAAAAAGAGGTACACCCTATATCTCCTAAAGTTCCGGCTTTACCTTTTAACTCATTATAATTATAATCAGTACCAATAGCCTGTGCAGCATCTTCTATCACAGCAAGATTATATTTCTTTGCTATATTATTAATTTCAGACATATTGGTGCATTGCCCAAACAAATGGACTGGCACTATCGCTTTTGTCTTTTCTGTAACAGCCTTTTCGAGTTTATCCGTATCAATCAAAAAAGTTTCTTCATCGACATCCACCAAAACTGGAGTCAACCCAAGCAATTTAACTACCTCTACCGTTGATATAAAAGTAAAATCCGGAGTTATTACCTCATCTCCGGGTTGTAAATCCAGTGCCATTAGAGCAATTTGCAAAGCATCAGTGCCATTGGCGCATGGAATAACATAATTTATGTTTAAATACTCAGCAAGTTTAGCAGCAAATTCTTTGACCTGTGGACCATTTATAAATGAGGATGAATCAATCACTTCTTGCATCCCTTCATCTATTTCAGTTTTGACCTTTTGATACTGAGAATGAAGGTCGACCATTTGTATTTTGCGCATATCAAATTAAATTATTTCTGTGATAACAAAAATAGAAAGAAGTATCTAAACAAAAAAACGGGTCAAATTTTATCAGACCCGTTTTTATTTATAATACTATCATCTTAAAATATACTATTTCGCATAATTTACAGCCCTTTTCTCTCTAATGACAGTTACTTTCACTTGTCCGGGATAAGTCATTTGATTCTCAATATGCTTGGAAATATCATACGACAATTTTTCCGCATCAGAATCACTCACATTATCACTACCTACAATTACTCTCAGTTCTCTGCCTGCTTGAATAGCATAAGTTTTCGTAACACCATCAAATGACAATGCCAAGTCCTCGAGATCTCGCAATCGTTGTATATATGATTCTACAGCTTCTCTTCTGGCGCCCGGTCTGGCTCCTGAAATCGCGTCACAAACCTGTACCACAGGGGCAATAAGACTAGCCATTTCGGTTTCTTCATGATGAGATCCAATAGCATTACACACCTCAGGCTTCTCTTTGTATTTCTCAGCCAGTTTCATTCCTAACAATGCGTGTGGTAATTCAGGCTCATCATCGGGTACTTTACCTATATCATGCAACATACCCGCTCTTTTTGCCAATTTTGGATTCAGTCCTAATTCACTGGCCATAATACCACATAAATTTGCTACTTCCCTTGAATGCTGTAATAAATTTTGTCCGTATGAAGAGCGGTACTTCATCTTTCCTATCAGGCGAATTAGTTCGGGATGTAACCCATGAATTCCCATGTCTATTGCAGTTTTCTTACCAACCTCATTTATTTCTTCCTCAACCTGCTTCTGGGTTTTATTAACAATTTCCTCAATACGTGCCGGATGAATACGACCATCTGTTACTAACTGGTGCAGAGAGAGCCTTGCAACTTCACGCCGTATAGGATCAAAAGCTGATAAGGTAATTGCTTCTGGTGTATCATCAACAATAATTTCAACTCCTGTTGCAGATTCCAGCGCCCGTATATTTCTTCCTTCTCTTCCAATTATTCTACCCTTAATTTCGTCATTGTCAATATTAAAGACAGTAATTGCATTTTCAATGGTAGTTTCAGCAGCGACTCTTTGTATTGTTTGAATAACAATACGTTTTGCTTCTTTATTGGCATTCATTTTCGCCTCTTCAACAATCTCATTCATTGTAGACATGGCTTCAGACCTGGCTTCGGCCTTAAGAGACTCCATAAGTTGATTTTTTGCCTCAGAAGCAGACAACCCGGAAATAGTTTCCAACTGCTCAACATGTTGCTTATGAATCTTTTCAAGTTCTTCATTCTTTTTCTCTACTACTTCCAGTTGAGTGTTCAGGTTCTCTCTAATAGCTTCCAGTTCCTTTCTCTTGCGTTCAGTTTCCTCCATCTTTTGAGAAAGAGAATTCTCTTTTTGTTTTATTCTGTTTTCAGCAGCCTGTACTTTTTGAGTACGTTCATTAATCTGTTTTTCATGATCCGATTTTAACTGGAGGAATTTTTCTTTCGCCTGTAGAATTTTATCCTTCTTAATTACCTCTGCTTCTGATTTAGCATCTTCAATAATTTCATCCTTTTTCTTTTTCAGAGCTTTGTCCCAGAAGTAGTAGGACAAAAATCCGCCAGCTACAAAAGCAGCAACCCCCACAATAAAGTTAATGGTGAGGGGGGATAATGTCCCGAATATTTGTATTGTTACCATAATTTATCTGTTTTTTGTATATATATTAAATAAAAAAGCCCGCATAATTTCCCTAATGCTGTGAAGAACCCCTGCGTTAACATGGGTGGAGCTGCTATTTGAGGTCGACCTTCCCCTGTCCCGTTATTAACGGGATTCCGGTTTCCCGGAATGGGGCCTGCTCTTGCTCAAACAAGCTTGACTCCAATTGGATAAGTGTTGAGTTTTCCAGCCATTAAGGGACTATGCGGGCAATTATCTTATGTAAAGAACATTATTTATTTCGACAAAATATCGTCTAACTCTTCTTTTATTTCTTTCAGTTCTTCAAGTATTGGCGCTTGTTCTGCATGATCTTCAATCTCTAAATATTTTATTACAAACTGCAACGCTGCCATCGCCAAAAAATCCTGATTATCCTTATCACTATAACGTTGTTTATACTGCAATATTTTCTCATTAATCATTCTTCCTGCTTTCCTTATCCTCTCTTCATCCTTGACATCAATTTTCAAAGGATAATATCTGTCCGCAAGATTCAATTTTATGGATAATTTTTCTTCTCCCATATTTCGCCAACTTCTACTTGTTTAAAAGAGCTATACAATTATCAATTTCCCGCACAATCCTGTTTATCTTTATTTTAGCATCATGTGCTGAATCCACTGATGCTAAACTTTTTGCCAATTCCAGCTTTGTGTAACCTTCTTTTAAGCTGGAATATTCGGCTTCCTTTTGCTTTATTTGATCTTTTAATTTTTTATTCTCATACTGAAGCTGGAGATTGTCATGCTTTGCTTTTTCATATAAGGCAATAAGTTGTCTCGTTTTCTGTTTTAAATCACTGACTGTATTTATATATTCTTCCTCCATGCTTCATTTCGATTATTAATACAAAAATAATACAGGTTTTGTAAATAAAAAAATAAACCATCCTCTTTTTTAAACACTTGGTAAAATATATTAGATTTGTAATCAAAAAACCTGACTAATGAACAACAAGTTTCAATATATTCTTTTTTTATTTTTCACATTTCCTGTATTTCTTTATTCCCAAACAAGCGACACATCAAAAAGTTCGCTGAACATACCGGTTGATATTCCTGTTTATCTGTCCGGTAATTTTGGGGAATTACGTTCCGGTCATCTACATGCAGGGATAGATGTCAAAACCAATGGTCGATCAGGCTACAAAATCAATGCTATTCAGGATGGTTATGTGTCCAGAATTAAGATTTCAGAAGGTGGATACGGAAAGGCTCTCTATATAAACCATCCACAACAGGATTTAACTTCTGTGTATGCCCATTTGCAATCTTTCCCAGAAGAAATAGAAAAATACATATTAGATAATCAATACAGAAGAAAGTCTTATGAAATAGAATTGTTCCCTGAAAAAAATAAATTTAAAGTAAAGAAAGGTGATTTAATTGGCTTCACAGGAAATAGTGGTAGTTCTAAAGGTCCTCATCTCCATTTTGAAATTCGTTCACAGCACAATCAACATCCACTTAACCCTTTAAAACGTGGAATTAACATTGAAGACAATATAGCTCCTAAGATTTTCCAGGCAGCGTTATATCCTGAAAGTAACAAAAGTACTATAAACAATTCAACTGAAAAGCTCATTCTGAATACCAAAAAAAGTAGTGGTAATAAATATAAACTCCATGATGAAGATACTATCGAACTTCACGGACCAATTAGCTTTGGAATAAAAACGAATGATTTTATTAACGGAAGCAATAATTGGTGCGGTGTATATGAGATTGAACTCCTTATTGATGATGTAAGTATCTATAATCATACAATCGATGAATTTTCTTTTCAGAATACCAGGTATATAAATGCTATAATTGATTATGAAGAAAAAATTAGAAAAAATAACACCGTACAAAAATTATCCCTTCTCCCCAACAACAGGCTAAACATTTATAAAAATGTAAAAAATAAAGGAATATATAACTTTACAACAAACAATATTCACGATGTTACCTACAAATTAACGGATGAAAAAGGGAATACTTCTTCCTTATCATTTAAAGTGAAAGGTTCCTCCCAGCCACCTGTAAAACTCAAAGATTCAGCTACTAATACTTACGATGCCATTCTCCCTTATAACCAAAATAACGAATTTGAAAAAGAAGATATTAAAATAGATTTCCCGGTAAATGCCTTTTATGATACTGTATACTTTCAATATAATAAAATAAAATCCTCTAATCATATATTCTTTTCAGATATACACAGGTTACACAAGCCATACATACCTGTACACAAAAACTTTAGCCTCTCTATCAAAACTAAACCGCTCAATTCATATTTAAAAAATAAAGTTTTCATTGCCAGGATTGATGAAGAAAATAATTATAATTACATGGGAGGTGATTTTAGAAATGGTACAATAACTACTCAAATTCGCGAATTTGGAGATTATGCTGTACTGGCCGATACTATAAGTCCTGTAATAGAGCCATTAAATAACATTAACAAAATAACCAACAAACAAAAGATATCCTTTAAAATTAAAGATGAGTTATCCGGTATAAAAACATACAATGGTTATATTGATGGCGAATGGGTTTTGTTTGAATATGACCCCAAAAATGATATAATCTACCATGACCTTGACAAAAGTCCAGTAAAATTGAATAACAAACATGAACTGGAATTGTATGTAAGTGACAATAAGGATAACATCGCTACCTACTACACGGAGTTTGAGATACAACAGTAAAGAAATAATCATGAAAAGACTATTTTACATAACACTCCTTGCCTCTCTTTTCATCATCCAAAGATATTCTGAGGCTCAGAATCCCGAAATAACAACGGAGGAACTAAATGAACATATTGGTTATCTTGCCTCTGAAGAATTAAAGGGAAGATATCCAGGTACTCCGGGTGATGAAAAAGCTGCTAAATATATCAGAGAGCAGTTTGAACGAGCAGACCTTCATTTATTAGGCGAAAAAGGGTTTCAGAATTTTTCATTAGTAACAGGGAATTCTGTGAGTGAGAGCAATTTTATTCAACTTGGCAACATCAAAGGAAAACAATTTAAAGAATTTACTCCTTTCCCATTTTCAGGAAGTGATACAATACTTGATAAACCGGTAGTATTCGCGGGATATGGCTTTGAAATAGAAAATGAAGAATTATCCTGGAACGATTACAAAAATATTGACGCAACAGATAGCTGGGTGATGATTTTACGTGGCAGACCAGAGATAGAAGGAGCACAGAAATACTTTATGCAACAAAGCAGCGACCGGGCAAAAGCCATAAAAGCATTTGATAAGGGAGCATGTGGGGTGATATTTGTAGCTCCTGATAAAGAATCAAATACAAACAACCTGGTTAATCCAAAAATTAAAAAAGGGAATATTGAAATTCCCGTAATTCATTTAAAACACTCATTTTCAAACAAAATCCTGGAAACCTCAGAAGTTACCATTGACGAACTTGTATCAAAAATAAAAAAGGATAAAAAGCCTGTAAGTTTTGATACTGAAAAAATGCTGAGTGCCCAGGTTTCAATTCATCCTAAAGAAGTTACAACGCAAAATATTGTTGCTGAAATTAATGTTAACTCCGATGATTATATCATAGTAGGAGGACACTACGATCATCTGGGTGAGGGAGGAATTGGTTCAGGTTCCAGGAAACCGGATACTACTGCCACCCATTATGGTGCAGACGATAACGCTTCTGGTATAGCCGCAATGATTGAAATTGCTGAACAACTAAGTCATAATAAAGAAAATCTGGAAAGCAATATCATTTTTATAGCATTCGGAGCTGAAGAAAAGGGTCTGGTAGGCTCGAAATATTTTGTAATGAACCCGCTTATCAGTCTTGATAAAGTCAAAGCAATGATTAATTTAGATATGATTGGAAGGTTGAATAAAGACGAAGAGCTTCAGGTTGGTGGTGTGGGAACATCGATGGATGCGGAAAAAATACTTGATTCTATTAATCGCTCTTATAATTATCAAATGGGATATTCGCAGGAAGGATATGGCCCTTCTGATCATTCTTCTTTTTATGGCAAAGATATTCCGGTGTTTTTCTTTTCTACCGGGCCACATCTCGATTACCATACCCCTGCCGATGTACCTGAGAAAATTAATTATGCAGGGATAACCAAAATATCTGAATACATTGTTGATTTAACAAAGCACCTCAATCAGAATAGTACTCAATTAACCTTTAAGAAAGCAGGAGCTAAATCTGAGAAAGAAGAAATAAACAAAAGGAGGGAGATGAAAGTAACCCTTGGTATTATGCCCGACTTTGCAGGAGTTGAAGATCGTGGACTAAGAGCCGACCTGGTTATTGAAGGTAAACCCGCGGAGAAAGGGGGAATGAAAAAAGGAGATATCATTACAGCAATAAATGGAAATAAAATCAGGGATGTTTATGATTATATGGAAAAACTCTCTACACTGGAAACCGGAGAAACAATTACCGTGGAAATCATAAGAAACGAAGAAAAAAGAGTATTATTGATACAACTATAATGTATTCCTGTATTTAAATTAACCCGGCTAAGGTATAGTATCATGCTTCATTAATATAAAGAGAAATGAAAAAAACAATATTTTGGATATTGGCTATCATATTAACCCTAACTGCGGCTATTTATCAAAGAAAAACAGGCCCGACGCATCCGAAGGAAATAGATGTCAGGCTTAACAACAATACTCATACATTAACCCTGCCAAGAAGTCATGTAACCACAGAAGACTGTAAAATAGGTCTCGATGTTCCGCCTTCAGTAGATGGAAAAATATTCTATAAGCGTTACCCTACCAATGAGGAATGGCAAAGTACTGAAATGTTACCCCAGGACAATGAATTATCAGGCTATTTACCAGCGCAGCCTCCCGCAGGCAAACTTCAATATTATATTGTATTACAAAACAATCAACAAATCATACAAATAGCTCAGAATGAACCAATAATAATTCGTTTTAAAGGTGAGGTTCCAAATGCTATATTAATTCCCCATGTTGCATTTATGTTCCTGGCGATGTTGTTTTCAACTGTGGCAGGACTTTTCGCCCTTGGGAAATGCACTAATTATAGGCTGTACGGATATATTACAACTGCTTTATTAATCATTGGAGGTTTTATTTTAGGTCCTGTTATGCAATACTATGCATTTGGTGAATTCTGGACAGGCATTCCTTTCGGATGGGATTTGACAGACAATAAAATGCTGATTGCTTTTATAGGTTGGTTAACTGCTGTATTGGCCAATAGAAAGAGAGAAAAACCAAGGTATTATGTTTTTGCTGCAATTCTGCTCTTATTAATTTTTTCTATCCCCCACAGTGCTATGGGATCGGAATTAAACTATGAAACAGGAAAAGTAGAAACGGGGATGATATTATTTTCCCTATAAACTGATTGCCTAACCTCAATAAATATCTGAATAATAGCTAATAGCAACGAGGATTTATTAAATTATTTTTCTGAAACGTCGTGAAATCTGAAGCATCACTACATACTACCTCCTGTCTCCTAATCAATCAATTCAGTCTCTCAATAACTCACTATCATCACTTCCTTGCTACATCGTTCTGTCGTTCCTGCGTTCTCTCAACCGGCATACGGTATCCGCCATTTATTAGGATTACACAAAATAAGAGAGGTTGTTAATATACCATATCAACAACCTCTCTTTAAATTTGACTTTTACAGAATTGTTAACTAATCTTCATAAGCATCCATCTCATCTTCCTCTTTCTTTGCAGTATCCTCTTTCATCTTATCATCAGCCTCATCCATTTTTTCCTCCCCTTCTTTTTTAATGTCTTCAAACTCTTCCTCAGCTTCTTTTTTCTGTTTTTCCGGGTTGCCCTGACAAGAATAAAATCCTATAAAACCAATCATTGCCAAGCTTAACAGTAATAATCTAATTTTCTTCATATCAAACAAATTTTAAGGTTTAGGTAATAATATCAAATTTAATATTCTTAATTGTAAATTACAACGAACTTATAATAAATTTATTTCTCAAAACATCGAATTTTACCCTATTGGGGGATAGTCCGCTTTTTGAGGGACTCCCATATACATAAACCCATTATTGTGCTGATTGATAGCATGTTAATAGCGTGAAAAAGTCA